>DASXOZ010000017.1 GCA_036493895.1 Candidatus Binatia bacterium
AACGAGGGGGATACGTGCGAAGTGCCATTCATTTTTTGCAGCCTTATCATTCCTGAGGGATGTAGTTCATCTTGCCGTCCTGCAGAACACCGCCCGAACGATCCGCATCGCCTTCCGATGCGACCCTGACCCCGCCAACCGTGTAGTGCCGTTCGACCCCAACGGAACAGCCGGACATGAACTCCTCGAGCGGAATCTCTCCCGGGTGAATCGGATCCAGAAACAACCTTCGCGTCGCGGCTGCCTGATCACAAATGTGATCGGCCTGGTGCGACAGGACGTTACTCCGTCGCGCTTCAAGCAAACAGAGGCCGGGGAATCACACGGATCAAGATCAGGAACGGCGCGACGACGTCGACGATGTTGTCCAGCAACAGCAGTCCTGGATTCGTCGAAGGTGGATGGCCAAACACCGCACGAACGATGAACAGTCCCATGAGCAGCGCCATGGAGCTCCCGACCATGATTGCCGGCCCTCGGATCGCCTCCTTCTTGCGCCAGAGCGCATAGACCAGCATCACCATGAACGGCGCGACGCAGACGGCGTAGAAGCCCATCATGAAACGGATGTGCAGTCCCAGCTCCGACGAGACGGGATCGATCCCGCTCGCAAGATAGTCTGCCAGGTCGAGGCGAAGCAGCTGTCGCAGCTCACAGTTGAAGGCACACAATCCGCTCGAGCAGGCAGCCGCGCACCCGCGGAGCGTCGGCGGATAGCCGAGCGCGACCGCCAGGTCGACGGTGTAGCCGACAACGACTCGAAAGACGGCGATGGGCACCAGGAGGATGTCGATTGCAGTCTTCCAGGTCGGCTGTCGGCTCATATGCGTGTCGTTGTACGACGCTCACGGCGTCGTCCGGTGCAGTGCCAGCCCTTGCGGATACCCTTCAGTGCGTCCCGTCGGTTACCCGGCGGAACCATCTTATCGAAGCCGCAGCTCCCTGCATCGGCCATTTAGCCATCGAGTCCCAACTAGCGCACGCAGCGAAACCCGATAAGCCCCGACGCGAAGGACGGCAGCCTGCCGCCGGAGACCGCGAGTGGGCCGGCTTTCGTCCCGGAGACGAGGGAGCCGCCGCGCGTCAGTGCACCGGGGCCTTCGCCGGTCGTGCTCGCGCCGACGAGGCACATCGCGTCGTCGCTGAAGCTGGCCCAGTCCGCGCATTGCGTAGAGCGCGGTACCCAGTCCGCCACCCACTCGTCGAGATTCCCGACCATGTCGAAAGTGCCGCGTGACGATACGCAGTTGCTGCGCGTACCGGTGGCGATCAGACCGGGACCGGCTGCAGAGGTATTGCAGTCCGTCGTCCCGTCGTCGGGACCGGCGTCCGGCGTGCCGTTCGCACCCACCTGCCACTCCGCGCTCGTCGGCAGACGCTTGCTCGAGTTGGCGCACGCCTCCTGGGCCTGGAACCAGCTGATGTGCGCCGATGGCAGCTCCGACGCCAGGCTCACGGCGTAGATGTCGTTTGCGCAGCTCTGGCCGTTCTTCGTGCACGGCGCATAGTCCTCTCCCGCCGTGCCGAGCTGCACGGCGCCGGCGCTCGTCAGCTCGTTGCGCGTGGCTCTGCCAAGTCGAATGTCGTTCACTACCATCGTGTTCGTGGCGGTCGGATCGGGCACGCGCCAGACGCTCTCTTCGTACTTGTCGATGCACACCGTTCCGGCCGACACGGCGTCCGCACCGCATCTGCTGCCGGGAAGTCTCGAAGAGCCGGCCGCCGTGCCCGCCACGCCCATCACCACTGTGCCGGCGAGAAAAATCTTCATTGCGTGCTGCTTCATCATCGTCGTGGTCCTCCTCGGTCGATCGTCATCTGTCCGCGAAATGTTTCCTCTGGACTCGTTCCATCTGGCCGGCAGTCCGGGCTGCCGCCGGTGGGCCTGCCTGCTGCGGCAGGCCCACCTTGCGGTTCGCCCCCGTGAAGCGCGCTAGTGCGATGTCCGCGACGCTCCCTGGTCGCAGAAACCCTTGAAGGTCTGCTGGAGCGACTTCACACTGGAAAATCCCAGCCCTTGCGCCGCCGCTTCGAGGCTCCCGAACTGCTGGACCAGCGCGAGCACGCTCTGGCCGTGACAGTTCACGGTACCGGGTAGTCCGACATCGGGAACGGTGTTGCCGGCGAGCGAGACGGTCATGTTGAACGTCCGCAGCGGAGAGTCGACGACGATGTCCGTGCCGATTCGCAGCCAGTCCGGCTGCAACGCCGAGTTGCGGATCCACGCCTGCAGGTCACCGACGAACGGCGTGCCCGGCGCCACGAGCGGCTTCGGCGCCGACAGGAACAGGAACTGGCCGCCGCTGACATCGACTTCGGGTCGGAAGAAGTAGTGATCCGCCGGCAACACGATCGGAGGCGTGAAGGTGATCGTGATCTGAACCGCCTGGCCACGCGCGACTCCGTCGCCATGGGTCACGTTTGCCGGTGCCGGATGGATTCCGTCCGTGACGGTGTTCAGGGCCTGGAAGCTCGGGTTCAGGACTTCTGCATGGAAGGAGAGGGTTTCCCTCTTGCCATCGCGAGTCGCTGCGCCGATCTCCACGTCCGCCGGCGAGTTGGCCCGCGACGGCACCTGGATCACGGGGAGCTCCACGGAGTCCCTGGGGAAGACGTGGTAGAGCTCGACTTCGACGTTGTCGATGTCCGTCAGCGCAGTCCCCGTCGGAATCAGCCCGACGATGGTCGCCCGGGTGATCGCCGTCGTGTCGCTGAGGATGAAATCATCGGCCGTTTCCGTCTCAAGGCTGTCCTTGCCGGCAGGCTGCGACAGCGTCCCGAGCAGCCCGTCGGGTGCACCGGTACTGAAGAAGTAGGGATCCGCCGACGCGGGCGTCGACAGCCACATCGATGCGATCACCGTGGCCGCCGCCACAGCGATACGAAGAGGGGACGGCGCAAACGCGGGCATCCGGTCGCCGGAGATCGTCCGCGTGGTGATGGTCATGTGTGATCGATTCATGATGGTCTCCTTCTGATCGCATTGGGTTGGAACTTGCAGGGAACTGAAAACTGCACGGCGCGGGCCGACTGCGGTCGCGAGCTCTTGCAACTCGCGGCGAGTCCACTCGAGAACGTGAGAAGCAGGGCACGGCGCGCGGCCTGGTACTCGTCGGCATCGCATTTCTTCATTCTGTCCTTCCTTCCTGCACGGCCGCTCGACCGCTCGACGCGCGGGTCCTGGTGCGAGCGTCACGCCGTCTCATCGACCGTGCCTTCGCACAGCCGAGCTGCGGCCGTCGTACCCGCGTGTCTGGTGGTGGCGTCTGCCAGTGCAGAGCCCGTGCGACGCCAGATCTGTTCGATCCTGCGTCTATGAAGAACTACGGATGGAGGGTCGGAAGGTTTCGCTCAGCTCGACGACGCGGCGCCGACTGCCGCGCGCTGCAGCACAGTCAGCGGCTTCGCGGCGAGAGCAGCACCTGTCCCAGCAGCGCGCCGACAGCAGCGAGTACGCCAAGCGGTAGCAGGTGGCCGATCAAGAGGTGCGACACGGACGCAACCGGGCACCACAGATCCACTCCGAACCACGCACACGCACCGGATGCGACGCCGATCGCCGCGCCATTGAGCGCGGGATGCTCCGGCGCGCTGCGGCGCGCGGCGAGAAATGCCAGCAGCGGACCGGCGGCGACGAGCAGCGACAGCGACAGGCATCTCAGCCCAGGCCGCGTGGGCCATGCAGTCATCGGATCGGCGAACACCAGGTCGCAGCCGACTTTCCATGCGAACAGCGCGAGCGGGATCAGGACGATCACGGAAAGAAGCCGGCTGCTCGATCTTCCGAGCATCGATCCGCCTCTGCGAAGTGCGAACCATAGTGCGGTCGCGGCAACGCCCAGCGCGCCTGTGGCCGTTGCCACGAGCAGCGAGACCGGTCGCTCCACGTACCGATGCGGGGCGATCTCGCCCGAGAGCCTCACGAGCTCGCCCTGCGACGTGAACATCGCAAAGATCACGAAGGCACTCACGCCGCTTGCGACTGCAACGATGCCGATGATCACGTTGCGGCGATGAACGGCGGCGCGCGTCGGCGAAGGCTCGGCAGCCACCGTTGCCAGCACCTGCGCCTTCAAGTCGGTGCTCACGATGCGCCTCCGTCTTCTCGAATCAGCGCACGCAGTGCCTCGTACGCACGGTGAGTCCTGAGCTTCACGGCGGGTACCGTCGTTCCCAGGAGCTCGGCGGCTCGTTTGAGGCTCAAGCCTTCCTGTTTGACCAGTTGGTACGCGGTGCGCTGCGACTCCGGGAGCGAGTCGAGGCGCTCCTGTACACGACGCTCCGTGCGCCGCGCGTCCACGACGTCGTCTGTGGAAATCGTCGCCTGGGACGTCATCCGGTCGTCGTCGGTTGGCACGTCCGCGAACACTGCCAGCTCCACGTGCTTGCGTCGGGCCCTGTCGATCATGAGTCGCTTGGCTACCGCGAGTGCCCAAGGCATCACGGGGGCGCCCGGGATGAACGACCCGCGCGCCCTGTGTATCTGCAGAAACGTCTGTTGCATCAGATCCTCGGAGGCAGCTTCGTCCCGTGTCGCCTTGCGCAGGTATCCGAGAAGGCGTGGCGCAAGCGCGTCGTACACTTCGGCAAATGCGGAATCGTCGCCATTGGAGTAGCGCTCCATGGCCGCGTCCGCCCTCTCGGCGCCCGGTTCTGTCGCAAGCGGCACAGGAGCCTCGCCTTTGTAAGACATACGGATCCGAGTCTCGGAAGTTTCGCTGCCAGCCGGGACAAAGCCCGGTCGGGGACCCCGGCGGGTTCTCTCGTTCCCATTTCCGGACCCGGGTGACCGGTGCAAGCCCTTTCGGATCGAGGGGAAAAGGCGGCCAATTGGAATCGAGGCCGGTGACCGTTCCGGTGTCAGTTGGCGATTGAACCCCGACCTGCATCCTTGGGCTCGACAGGAGCAGGCTCTCCGGGCACAACGTTCCGGCTCAGGGCCGGCAAGAAGTGGCTGCGGCCCGCGCGTTTTCAGGCTTTTTCTTACGCTCCCGACAAACCGGAACTTCGTTCGTCGCGGAAACAGGGACGAGCGGGCTGAGGGCTCACGCGAGTCGGATAGTCTCGGGCGATAGCCGGCTCGCCGAGGATCTTAGTTTCGGAGCGACCCGCGTACGCCCGCCTTCTCCCTCATTTTCCACGTCGTGAACCCGCCGCTCAGGTTGCGCGCATCGCGGCCGTTCTGGCGAAGAAAGCGCACCGCGTAGTACGCGCGCTGCCCGACGCCGCAGTACACGTCGATTTTATTCCCGCTCGGCACATCGGCGAGCCGCCGGCGGAGCTGCGACAACGGCACGTTGATCGCGCCGGGAACTGCCCCGGCAGAGAACTCCGACGGCTCGCGCACGTCGAGGATCACGTGGCCGTCGTGTCCGATGGCATCCCAGTCCGCCAGCGGCATGTCGCCGCTGAGCACGTTCACCGCGATCATGCCCGCGAGATTGACGGGATCCTTGGCTGCTCCGTATTGTGGCGCATAGCAGAGCTCGGCTTCGGCGAGGTCCTCGACCGAGCCTCCGAACTGCAGCACCGTCGCAATCACGTCGGTGCGCTTCGCGACGCCTTCGAGGCCGACGGCCTGGGCCCCGAGTACGCGCCCGTCGGGCACCGAAAACAGGAGCTTCAGGTGGATCGACTTTGCGCCCGGATAGTACGCGGCATGATGTCCGGGATGCAGGTAGACCTTCTCGAAACTCGTCACGCCGGCGCGGCGAAGACCTCTCTCGCTCGCGCCGGTCGTCGCCGCCGTCAGACCCATCACTCCGACGACCGCGGTGGCCTGTACGCCGCGAAAACGGACATCGCGTCCTGCAATCGACGCAGCCGCAACCCGCCCCTGGCGGTTTGCGGGGCCGGCCAGCGGAAGGATCACCTCCTGGCCGGTGATGACGTCGCGTACTTCGATCGCGTCACCCACGGCCCATATGTGCGGATCGTCCGTGCGCATCTGCGAATCGACGACGATGCCGCCGCGCGGACCGATTTTGAGGCCCGCTTCGCGCGCGAGCGTCGTCTCGGGCTTCACGCCGATCGCGAGAATGACGAGGTCGGCCTCCAGCGCGCTGCCCGACTCAGTGACGACGCGCAGGCCGTCGCCACCAGCCTCGATGCGCGCAAGGCCGTCGCCGAGAACCAGGTGCACGCCGTTGCTGCGGAGATGTTCGGCGATGGGCGCGGCCATCTCGGCATCGAGCGGCGGCATCACTTGTGGGAGCTTTTCGAGCACCGTCACGTCGATGCCGCGGTGCACGAGGTTCTCGGCCATCTCGAGACCGATGAATCCGCCACCGATGACGACGGCGCGCGCGGCGCGGTGCTGGTCGATCCAGGCGCGGATCCTTCGCGTGTCGGGAATGCTGCGCACGGCGAAGACTCCGTCGAGGTCGATTCCTGGCAAGGCCGGCCGTACCGGGACTGCGCCCGGCGCGAGCACGAGCGCGTCGTAGTGCTCTTCCCGGACCGCGCCGCTCGCGACGTCGCGAACGGTTAGCATCTGCCGCCCGCGGTCGATGGCGACCGCCTCGGTGCCGGTACGCACTTCAATGCGGAAACGGTCGCGGAACATCCCCGTCGATGCGACCAGCAGGCTTTTTTCTTCCGTAATGACGTTGCCGACAAAATACGGCAGGCCGCAGTTGGCGAACGAGACGTGCGGCCCGCGGTCGAGCAGCACGATCTCGCATGTCTCATCGAGCCGCCGCAGCCTGGCGGCGCAGGAGGCGCCGCCGGCAACGCCTCCGACAATGAGCACGCGGCGAAGAGGCGCAGCGGTTAGCGACATGACTGGTCGGCACTCCTCGCCGTTGTCCGGGATCGGGGCGCCATCGCTCCCTACGGACAGTTGGGACTGGAAGGCAGGCCTACGGCTGCTCGCAGCACCGCCAATGCATCGGACGCGGTCACGGCTCCACTTCCGTTGAAATCGCAAACCTGCAGGGCGCAGTTGAAAATGCCCACGGCGGCATGAAGCACGGCCAGCGCATCACCGGCGGAAAGCCGGCCGTCGCCCGTGCAGTCGCCGCACATGCGGCCGGCGACGTCGATCGTCACGGTGGCCAGATTCGAGTCGGTGGACCCGTCCCATGCAGCGAACGTAAACGAATCGGCGCCAGCGTAGCCGGGCTCCGGAATATAGGTTGCCAGGGTACCTTCGAGACCGGTCGTGCCGTGCAGCGGCTGCGAGACGATGCGCAGCGCGAGCGCATCACCGTCGGGGTCGTTTGCAACGAGCGGGACCTTCAGCGCCACGCCGGCAATGGCAGAAACAGAATCGCCGGTCGCGACGGCCGGCCTGTTCGGGTTCGCGGTGTCGTTGTGCGGACCGAGGTGACAAGTGTAGCAGCCGACCTGGAAACCGGCCCAGAGGCGCTTGGTTCCGAACTCGCCGTTGATCGTGCGATCGGTCTTCGTGCGAGACAGCACGGTCCCCCGATAATCGGTTCCGTGGCAGTCTTTGCATGGCGTCGTGTCCCCGCCGTCACCGATCAGATCGGGGTGGGCATTCACCCACGCCTGCCCGAGCGGATGCAGGCCATGAGGACCGCCGCTCATGGTCGCAGGCTGGTTTCCTCCGTGGCACGCGGCGCACTCCACGAGCATGCCTTCGTGCCCCTGGTGTTCGACGCTCTGCACGTTGTCGTTCGGATGGATCGATGCGAACTCGGCGTGCGTGGAGCCGTGGCATGCCTCGCACTTGAGGCCGCCATGCCCGGTCGAGAATCGGTACAGCGAGAGGCCAGCTGCGGGTGCATCGGCGGTGGTAGCAAAAGTTCCGTCGACCGCCTGGCGGACCTGCCCCGGCGACTCGAATACCGAGGTGTAGCGGAGCGCGCCGTTGTTGTGCGTTGCATTGCCGGTATGGCAGCTCTGACAGAGGGGCTCCTGCAGCCAGCCGAGGCGCCCCGCAGCACCGACAGCGTTCATCGGGCCGTGACACTCCTGGCACTGGATCGCGAGCGAACCGTCCGGTGCCACCGATGCTCCCATCACACCACGCAGACAGCGCGTCTCGGCCCCGGGATGACAGCGGTAACATGCACCGCGGTTGGTCGAAGCGTCGAGAGTCTGGCCGGATTGGGGATCGACGACAGTCGCATGCCTGCCGTGAACGGCCTGCGTCAGCGGCATCACACCGCTCTGGCCGGTGGTGCCGAGCGCGGCGGACGCATGACAGCTTGCGCAAAGAATCGGCTTGCCGTCGCTCGTCACGGTCGCGTACAGGCCGCTCGCATTGTAGCCGCCGGCGGTGAGCGCAGCCTGGAACGTCAGATCAGCCGCCTGCAGCTCGTCGTGCTTGCGAAGGATGTTCAGGCGCGTCTCGCGCTGGGCGTCCGGGTCGGTCACCCAACCTTGCAACGGCATGGCCGGCGCCGGAGTCCCGGCGGCCGGGCTGTGACAGCTGCGGCAGTCCATCTCGTCGGAGACCGGCAGCACGATGTCGATGAAAGCGAGCATCGTTCCTGCGCCGTCGCGCGCGACGAGACGCATCATCGGGTAGGCATTCCTGTTCATGGCATCATCGTACGGCGTCAGTGGAACGCCTTCGGCGATGAACCATCCCGACGCCGAATCCCACCTCATTGGCTGCGGCGTGTTGGCCGGGCCCGGCATGCGAACTCCGGTCAGCCCGACATCGATCGCCGGAGACGCGCCGAATAGCGGCTGCACGTACTGCCAGAAATTCGTCTTTCCCTGCGACGTCGTATTGATCGAGCCGGTGCTGTCCGCAACCGCCTCGTAGGTCACGGAAATTCCCGCAGCGGGCGGATCGGCGAGCATCACCCCCGCAGGATCGATCACCTGGGCATGAATGGTGTTGTACGGCGGCAGCAGCGAGAGGACGGAAAAATCCCCGTCCATGCAATGCATGCCGAGATTGTTCCATCCGACAATCGTGTAGTTGGCGGCGCCGGCAGATACGGCCACACCGACGAGAGAACTACCGAGAAGCAGCGCAAAGCTTCTTCGCCATGTCATGGCCTCTCTCCTGTCCTCCGCGCCCGTCCAGTCGCGATGCAGCAATCGTGCCGTGACCGTGGGGAACTTCCGGGTGAGAAAACCCCTGTTCTAACAGCACGTCAGGCGATTCCAGGCCGCCGGGGTCGCGATGCCTTACCAGGTTCGAGAAACGAGCCTCACCGGCTTTCGCAGTCACGCGAACTACCGTCGGAAGGACGCCGCCTCGCTTTCGCGCGAGGCCCCCCTATCCTCTCCCCGTCCACGTCAACGGAGGGAACAATGCTGCTTGTCCGTGACTGCATGACGAAAACCGTACGCACACTCGGTCCGCGCGACACGGTCGCGCATGCTCGGGAAGTGATGGTGCGCGAGCGGATCAACCAGCTCCCGATCGTTGCCCACGGCAAGCTCGTCGGGATCGTTACCGATCGCGACCTGCGCGAGGTGATGCCGACGGTTTTCGAAGCGGCGTCCCATGCAGCGCACCGGGATCGCAAGTGGACGGATCCATCCGAGCTGGCCGTAGAGGAGATCATGACTCCCGACCTGGTCACGATGGGTCCGGCCGATTCGGTTGCCGACGCGGCATCGCGCCTTCGGGCCGAACGCATCGGCAGTGCACCGGTCCTCGAGGACGGCAAGCTCGTCGGGATCCTGACGCGAAGCGACCTTCTCGACGCGCTCGTTGCCATCGAGCGCAAGCGCGGAGCGTGACTCGTCAGAGCTGATCGCTCGCGTCACTGCGAGAGACCTGCGCAGCAGGCGACACTGGTGGCCGCTGCGGCCCCTCGGCCGGCATGAGCGCGTCGCGCGGTATCGTCTGACCCCTCAGCATGCAACGGAACAGCTCGCCCGGCGTTTCGCCGGTGGTGCCGAGGTACGTGTGGATGATCATGAACACGGAGGCGAAGTAGCCGAGGTACGTGTGGACGATCGCCCAGAGCGCGATGCCGGGAAGGCCGAACAGGTTGCGTGGCAGGAATTCCGGAAACAGCAGCGCCCAGCCCGCAACGATGATCAGAGGAACGAGAGCAAACATGACGGCGAGATAGCTGAGCTTCTGGAGCGGGTTGAATTTCCGCTCGGCCGAGTGCGGGAAGGGGTGCGGCTCACCGAGGAACATTCCGAGCAGATAGTAGCGCACCTGGCGCAGCGCGCCCCAGGTTACGTCGTCCAATGACAGCCGGTAGAAGCGGCCGTTGCCGGTCCGGTAATTTCCAACGAGAAACACGACGTAGCCGGCGGTCAGAAGAATGCCGGCAACGTTGTGGCTCAACACCGACGCCCGGTAACCCGCCAACGGGTAGCCGGGAGTGGAATAGTGCATGGACAGGCCCGTGATGAGCAGCACCACGAAGAGCAGCGCGTTGGTCCAGTGCCAGATGCGAAGCCAGAGAGGATAGAGGACGACTTCGCCTTTCATGACATTTTTCTCAATCGCATGGCGATCCAGCGACCGCCACCGTGGGCGGCGACGCCGAGCACGACGAGGACGGCCAGGCCGAGCGTCGCCCAATCGAGCCAGACCTGCCGCGTCGCGCCGGTTACGTACGCGGTATTGAACAGCACCGAGTTCAGCCAGCCTTTCTCGCTGCGTTGGAGGGTGGCCTCGTGGGTGTAGAGCTCGGTGGCAAGCAGCGTATTGCTGGCATGGCACGCTACGCAGTCCGCCAGCGCCTCCCTGGCCGGCAGGATCTTGTGCATCGGCGCTTCCAGCGAAGACGTGGTGGGGCGACCCTTCAGGTCGGTGTGGCACGCGATGCACGGGCTGCTGCGCAGGTGGACCTCGGCATGGATCAGCCGCGTGTGTTTTTTCGCCAGCGCCGCCAGCGCGAGCTTCGGATCGTCGCGCGAGGCTTCATCGACGTGACACGCCACGCAGCTTTCGTTGGCGATCGTCATGCCGGCGAGCAGGTTGGTCACGCGGCTGGCCGGACTGAAGTAGTGCGGCGAATGGCACGTGGTGCATCGAAGCAGGGGGACCTTGTTCTCGTGAACGCTCCCGGCGACTGCGCCGGCGATGCCGTCCCAGTCGTGAGGCTCGGACCCCTCGTGACAGTCGGTGCAGTCCTTGACCGTGGACTGATCCGAGTCGTGGGGGAAAGTCGAAAAGCCTTTTTCGTGACACAGGTCGCAGGCCTGCTGACCGTGGACCGACGACAGGTAACGGAACTGATCGACGACTTCCTTGCGAGGTCGATGGCAGCCGATGCAGGTTGCCTCTTTTTGTACCGCCGTCGTTTGTGCGAGGGCCGCGGTCGCTGTGCCGCCCGAGGTGAGCACGAAGACGAGGAGGATCAGCCAGCCGATGACGCGACGTGATGCCGTCGCTTCTCCGGTCATGCTTTGCGCGAGCAGTGCCGACGCGCCCATGATGCTCCTCTCGATCCTCGTCCCTCTCCATGTGGAGCATTTTCCGTGCCGGAAGTTGCAGGCAACGCCGCTGCGCGGGAAGAACGTGCCGCGAACGACGAACGGATGGTTGTTGCAGCGGGTCCGAAGCGTTCCCGGGTCCTCGTCGCCAGGTTTCGAGGTGACGCAAAGTCGGCCGCGCCTTCGCAAAGCCGGGAATTCTGCCCCACGACGTCGTCGATCATGAGAACTCTCAAATCCTGACCAGTCTCGAGCGCGACCACGCACAGCGCTCGGCGCGATGGGTGATGGGGCGCAAGCGGGTCCTGCGGGGCTGCGTCGTGATGGATCGCGAGGGAATCGACCAGTCGTTCCCGGGCGCGCCGCTGCCGGACTGGCGGTGGCGCCGGCCGTTGGCTATTTCGGACGACAAGCCGCCAAAGCAGCGGCCGCTGCTGTATCCATCAACTCGACCAAGGAGAGAGGCCCATGAAGTACATGATCAGCTGGTACGAACGGTCACAGGGATCACCGATCGAATACGAGAACGCCCAGAAGCGGATCCTGGAGGTTTTCCGACCGTGGAAGGCGCCGGCCAATTTCAAGATCGAGGTCTTCGTCATACGGGTGGGCGAGTGGGGCGGCCATATGCTCGTAGACTGCGATGACCCGGCGGCGGTTCACAAGTTCTGCTCGATGCTCCCCGCATTCGAGTTCCAGGCTCGACCCGTGATTCCGGTCGAAGAGGCGATCCGCGTCGAGCTCGAAGCGATGGCCTGGCGCGACGGGCTGCAGGGCAAATAGCCACTGGACGCATGCCTCCGTGCGGGCGATCCGCTCGCGCCGAGGCTGCCGGCTTCTACTCCGCGGCCTTCGCCGTCTTGTCGAGCAGCGCACGGATCGTGCGCTGGTGATACTGCGTCGTGAACGTGTTCGGCTCGGCGAACTCCTCGGCGAGCATTGCCTGGTCGAATGTCATGTCCGCCGCCTGCCGCATGAGAGGCTTCGTCATGGAAACGACGTAGTCGGGCAGGCGGCAGATGCGCTCGCACCACTCGAGCGCAACGGCGTCCAGCTCCTCGCGCGGCACCGCGGCGTTGACGAGTCCCATCTCTGCAGCTTCCCTCCCCGTCACCGTCCGACCGGTGACGAACAGCTCGAATGCTTTCTGGTAGCCGATGCGCCGCGTGAGCACCCAGTTGGTGCCGACTTCCGGCACCAGTCCGATGCGGCCGAACGCGGTGACAAGGCGCGCATCCTCGGCGGCGACGATGAGATCGGCGTTGAGGGCCCACGCGAGCGCCACGCCCGCGGCATCGCCGTTGATCGCGGCAATGACGACCTTGTCACAGTGGACGATCGTGCGCGCGATGCCGCCGAACTGTTGCCGGATCCAGCGCCAGAGGTCGGCGGTTCCCTCTTCTCGATCGGCGAACGTGTGCGCGCGCTCCGTCATCAGCTTCCAGTCTCCGCCGACCGAAAACACGCGGCCGCTGCCGGTGAGCACGATGACGCGGACCTCGTCGTCGGCAACCAGCTCGCCGAGCGTTTGCTGCAGCTCGACGGTGAGCGGTCCGGAAAGGGCGTTGTTGTTGGCCTCGTCGACCATTCGCAGCACTGCGACGGCAGGCCGGGGCCGCTCCACTTTCACGCGCGTGCGAGGCTCGGCGCGAAGCGCCGCGACGTATTGTCTGGTGCCGATGCTGGTCGGGATCGTTGTCATTTGCGCGTCCTCCTGCTGGCCGCTGTCCGGCGTTTCGCTTCCATAGTGGTGGTGCTGCCTGTGGCGGACTCGGCGCGTACGGCGCGCCACACTGCCTCGGCCAGCGCATTGCTCTGCTCGGCGGCATCCTTCGGACGCGGGCCGCGTACCCATGCGGCCGCCAGGGCGGCGCATGGCGCCGCAAGCAGCGCCGTCAGCACGGCCGGCGAAAGCTCGCGCATCTCTGCGCTGGCGACGAAGCGCGCGAGCCTGGCGTGCACGAGCGCGAGGAATCGCCTGGTGGCCGCGCGGATTTCCTTCTCGGATTCGGCCACCTGCGGGGACTGCCTCGCCTCGAGAAGAAGGCGTGCGGCATCATGGTGCGCCGCCACCCATTCGAAGTAGTGGAGCACCGTCGTCTTGACCGCAGCTTCGCCGCTGGTGCACGCATCGAGCGCCTCCAGGTAGCTGTCGTGGTAGCGTTGGAGGACCTCGAGGTAGACGCGGCCGGCGATGCCGTCCTTGTCGCCGAAGTGATGGTAGATGCTGCCGACGCTGGCGCCGGAGACGGCGCGAATCTCGGCGATCGTCGTGTTGCCGACGCCGTGCTTTGCGAAACAGACGATTGCGGCGTCGAGGATCCCGGCGCGGCGATCCGTTCGTGGCGCCACCCGCGGCATGGGCGGATAGGAGACTAGAACATTATTCTAGTCAAGCCGCATCGCCCGTGCAGAAGCGCTGCCCGCCCGTGACTCAGCGGCAGGCGCAGATGCGACCGGTATCCGCGTTCGTGCTCGAAGCATCGGTAGGCGGCGTCTGACAGCGGGCGCGGAAGATGACGTCTCCGGGTGCGGTGAGCACGGCGCAGCCGTAGCCGCCCCCCGCGCAGTCGCCGGAAGCATCGAGCCCCGAGCTTGGAGCACCGGTTGCGTCGAGCAGTGCAATGCAGTTCGCGTCCGAGCCGTCGCTGCCGGCAATGATCGTGGTAGCATCGTCGTAGACGAGGCCCCTGGCGCCGCAGGTGCTCGTACAACTCGCGCCGTTGGCGCCGAGGAACCAGCATGCGTCGCCGTACGGAACGCCCGGAGACGGACACGCCGTACAACCCGTCAAGTTGAAGTCGCAGCCGCCCGTGCAGGCCAGCGTTCCGTGAAGTCCGAACGAGGCGCAGGAAAGTCCGCCGAGATCGGCGCCGTCGCATTTCTCTCCGGCGACGTCGATCGAGCCGTCGCCGCAGGCCGGGATGCTCCCGGTACCCGCGATGATCGCGGCCGCTGCCGTCGCTTGAGCGGAGAGGTAAGTGTCCATGTCTGCAGAGGTGGCGATATGGTCCGGACACATTCCGCCGCCGGCGGTATCGGCGGTACCCCACTTGTCGCCGAATTTCGCAATGCACGTCGAATAATCCGGCGTTGCGCTCTTGCTGGCCGCGACCGCGTCGGCCTTCTGCCGGCATGCGTAATAGGAGCCCGCGACCTTGTCCTTGGCTGCCGCGCACTTCTCGCCCGGAGTCGGCGCGGCGATGGCGGTAGCGGAGCTCCACACGATCGCGATGGCCATTGCTGTCCGAAACATCGTTTCCATCGGTTGTCCTCCGGCTGTTCGTCGTCCTCGGTCAGTTTTGCGGCAGCCGCCGGTCGTTTGAGGCCCGGTCATTTTGTCTGCGCCTTGAAGATCGCGGCGCTGTTGGTGCCGGTATCGGCCACCGCGAACTGGCTCATCCAGCACATGCCCGCGTCATTGACCAGCTGAACGGTGACGTTCGGCTCTTCGTGGAAGAACGTGGCGCCCGCGGGAGAAGGCAGCGTGAGGTTGGCGTGACCGGCAAGGACCTTCGCCTGGGTGCGACCCGCATTGCCGGAGCGCAACTGCACCTTCAGGACGCCCTCGGAGCTTCCCGTCTTGTCCTTGTACTGCAGGAGGGACGGCACCTTGCTTATCCAGTGCGTGGACGGGGCGATATCGATGGACGCCTTGAGCGAAGAAACCGTTGACGCCTCGTCGTAGATGCACAGCGTATAGTGCGTGTCGGTCCCGGGCGTGCCGAAGTCTTCGGGCGCGAAGGCATCGCCGTGGCTCCACTGCCACGACAGCTTGTCCTTCAGCTGGCCGTTCGAATTGTTGATCTGGAGCTTCGAAGCCGGCGCGACCAGGCAGGCGGCCGCGTCGCGCGGGACCGGTGCGTGCACGCAAGCAGCCAGATCCTCGCTGCACGAATCCTGGGTGCACGCGTCGGTGTCGGCACAGCTGTTCGGAACGCCGGTGACACAGTCGCCATTTCCGTCGCAGGTGTCGTTGATCGTGCAGAAATACCCGTCCTCGCAGGAGCTGCCGGCCGCTTCGAACTTGCACGTCGAAGAGCAGCAGTCGCCGTTCTCGTTGTTCCCGTCGTCACATTGCTCGCCCGCGAGCGGGTTGACGAAGCCGTCGCCGCAGAACAGGCACCCGTTGATTCGCGTACCGTGACAGGCCTTGTTGCTGCAGACGTCGTTGTTCGTGCAGCGGTTGTGGTCGTCGCACGGGCTGCTGTTGGCCGTATTCGAGCACCCGCTCGTCAGCGAGCAGAAATCATCCGTGCAAGGGTTGCTGTCGTTGCACGCGGAGTCGTCGGCGCTGTGCCGGCACGTGCCGTCGCTGGTGTTGCAGGAGTCGGTCGTGCAGGCCACGCCGTCGTCGCAGCTTTTGGGCGTGTGCTGGCAGGTCCCGTTGTTGACGGACGTGTTGCAGATATCCGTGGTGCACGGGTCGCCGTCTTCGCACAGCGGAACGGCAGGGTAGCCTGGCGCGGCTGTCTGCGAGAGGCAGTTCTCGTTCTGGCAGTCGGCGCTGCATCCGTCTCCGTCGACTGCGTTGCCGTCGTCGCAGGATTCGCCGGGATCGATCCTGCGGTTGCCGCAAAGCGGGCAGGGCGCCAGCGTGGCATCGGCCACGAGCGTCGCCGCGGGAGCAACCGTACCTTGCACCTGAGGCGGGTTGGCGACGCTTCGGTAGCGCAGCGTGTTGCTGCCGCTGGCGCCGGACGTCACCGTGCTTCCTGCCAGCAGCTTCATCGTGTCGTGGGAGATCAGCGTGTTGGCGCCATTGTCGACGTTGTTGTCGAGACTGCTGCCGCTCTGGAGCGTCAAACCGCAGGCTTCCGCACCAAGGCTGCCGCCGCCGGTTCCCGCCACCGACATGGCTCCGCTGATACTGGCGTCCTGCCGGGCGACGAGCACTGCGCTGCCTCCGGCGCCGCCGCTGCCGCCGCTGACGTCGGCGTCGCCGGCGAAGCTCAGATCTCCGCTGATCGATTCGAGGTCCAGGACGCCGCCGCCGGCGCTGCCGCCGCTCAGGTCGAAGGCCGCGGCAGGGCCGATGGTCGCGGTTCCGCCGTCGGCGGTGATCTGTGCGAAGCCGCCGTCGCCCTGGGCTCCTGCGGCCTTCGCGGTGACGTCGCCGTCGATTTCGAGGCCGGCGCCCGACTCGATCGTAACGTCCGAGCCCTCACCGTCCGGAGTAGAGCCATTGCCGATCAGCCGCGTGTTCGCGTCGAGCAGCACGTTGCGCAGGGCCTCGAGATCCTGGCTGCCACCGTCGCCGGAATCATTCTCGGAGTCCATGTGGCCGCTGGTTTCGATCGTGCTTTTGTTGGAAGCCGAGACACCGTGAAACGAGAAGTCCCGCCCCGCGGTGACCGAGATGTCGCCGCCGAAACCGGCGCCCGCCCCGGAATTGGCGATCAGGCTGCTCGTGACGGTGACGTCCCGCCGGGCGGTGAGGTCGATTGTTCCACCATCGAAGTCTCCTCCGAGAACGTTGATGTCGGACTGAAGCACGACGTCCGTTCCGGCGTTGAGCTCGACGTCGCCACCGGTCGAAGCGCCGCCACCGGTAGCGTTGATGTTGTTGCTTATCGTGATCGAGCCTGTCCGCGCGTCCACCGACAGGCTGCCGCCGTCGGAGTCCACCGACGTGCTGTTGAGGGTGACCGGCTTGGCAATCGAGACGGAATCGGCGGCGCGGATGACGATCGTGGCCGGATTGTCCGAGCTCCCGGTGACAGAGCCTCCGAGGCTGATCGATGCTGTGCCGACGCTGCAGCTGCCGTATTCGCAGTCGCTGTTGTCCGCGCAGTTGACGGGATTGTCCCCCCGGCCCGTACACGTGATCTGCGAGGGGCAGGTACCGAGGTCGCAATCGGCGTTCGTGCTGCAGCGAAAGTACGTCGTCGAGCCCGAGCAGCGGTGGAGGGAACCACAGTGCCCGAGCTGACAGTCGGTATCGCCCGTGCACGTGCGTGTCGTCTTGAGGGAGCAGCGTCTCACTCCGCAAGGGCCGAGCTGGCAGTCGCCGTCGTCGAGGCACGGGACCAGGGGATTGGCGGAGGTGCAAAGGCGGCGGGCCTGCAAAAGCACCGAACCGCTGCTGCTGCCCGAAGAGGTCGCGCCTGCGGCATTCAGGAATGCGCTGGAAGTGGATGCGGTAAATGATCCGCAATCGATCCTGCCGCTTCCGGTGCCGAAGTTGAACTGACCCGCGCCGGACACGTTCACGGTGCGCGTACCGAAGTCCAGGACCGCATTGTTGGCGACGTCGAAGGTGCTCGTCACGTTGCACGGATTGGCGTTGCTCGCACAGACGTCGGCGGAGGTGGTGGCGGGAGTTCCCGCCCTTGCCGTCGATGCCGCGCACATGCAGACGGCGACGAAGATCGCTGCAACTGCCTGCGAGCTCTTGATCCGGTGACCGCCGCTCATCGACCCGCTTCCGTGCGTCCTTTGATGTCGGATCCGCCGTTGCCGGTGGCCTGCACCCCGTCGGTGGCCGCGGCCTTGCCGGGGGCGACCACGCCGGCTGCACCGTTGCCGGAAGTCACCATCTTCTCGATGCGGTTGTCGCGACCGGCGATGACGGCTCCGTTGCGACGATTGTCCGTCGTCTTTGCGTCGATCCTTCCGGCGCTTCCGTGCACTTTGAGGCCGTCGCGCGCGTTGGCGCTGGAAGTCACTCCGGTGATCCGGTTGCCGTGGCCGGAAAGCGCAACGCCGTCGCGCCCGTTGCCGTTGCTGAGCACGTCGTCGAGTGCGACACCGCTGGCGTGAATCGACAGTCCGTTGGCGGAGCAGTCGTGCACATCGATCGAGCGGACTTCGCGAAGCGCATCGCGGCCCGACGCGCGAATGCCGGTGGCGAAGTTGGCGATTTCGGCTCTGGCATCGTCCTCGTCGCCGCCGACGATAACGGCGCCGAGACGACCGCCGCGAGCGACGCGTATGCCGGTACCGTAGCCACGGCCGAGGATGCTCTGGCCGCCCAGGTTGAGGGTGAGACTGGCGGCGCGGGGATCGGCAAGCAGCGTGAGGCCGTCACCCGAACAACGCTCGGTCGCCACGGGATCGGTGGGCCAGAGCACGGTATCGACGACGACGATGTCACCGCACGCGCATGCGACCCGCACTCCACCGACGGTGTCGCCGCAATCTTTGGCCGTTGCGGCGCTGGCCGTCGCGAGCAACAACGCCGCCGCCGCTGCCAGCGCCGACAGTCTACTCGGGGGCGATGAAACTCGACACGTCAGCTCTTGCTCGTCCATAGTCCTCTTCCGCACTCGAACGAATACCCGAATCGTCCGGTGCGGTGCCCGTTCACAATATTTGGACAGCCGGGCATACGATAGCGCCGATCAGCGGATCGCGAGTCTTTGGCCCGCGCTCGTTCGAGTTGACCGCCGGGATTGTCGTACTCCGCGTGGGATGGCTTGCCTCCTGTACGGGAACCCAATGACGAAATCTTCACTTGGCGCGAAGTTGCCGACCGGATGTCGCATTCTGAAACGGGCGTTCAGGATGTGGCCTGCGTATCGTGCCCGAGGTCACAAAAATTCCGAACGCGCGGGGGACGTGGACCGCCCCCGGGAGAGTTGCCGCCGCCGACTTCGGCGGCGTCGGAACACCATTCTAGAATAAAGTTCTAACCGGTCGCGCGGTTTTTGCCGCCGGTAGGGTTCAGCCGGCCTCGCACCGCTCCAGCCCAGGTGGACCCGAGGACGGACAGGCACGGGAAGGCTGGTGCCTGACCCCATTCCTGTGTGCCTGACCCCATGCTGACCCCATGCTGACGCACTTGAGTTTAGTGGGTAGTCAGTTTTCTCGAGATTTCTTTGTCCTAATGGGGGGTTAGCGTGTTTTTGAGGTTTCGCATCCCATTTTTAGCCGTTAATGTCCCCCTTGCCGGTCGTTCAGCGGGACGGCCTTCCGAAGGGGCTTCGCCAACGATTCCTCGTCTGGAGCCGAGCGGGAAACCGCCGACTGGCACGCAGCTCGCAACGTTCGGCGGGACGGACGCTGACGAAGCAAACAAGAGGGGAAGGACCCAGATGAAGACCAGCTATAAGGCCTGCCTCGTTGCGCTCGCGCTCGCCCTGGTGGCCGGCACTGCCGATGCCGCCAAGAAAGGTGGCGGTGGTGGTGGCGGCGGCGGCGGCGGAGTGCCGACGAACTACGGTTGCCAGACGTTCGCTGCGGGAACGACGTTCACGAGCCCGGACGGGAAGACGCAGAAGCACCTGCTGATGTCGACCTGGACCTGCTACCTGTGCAACACGACGACGCACCTTTGCGTGATCCAGTCGCCGTCGACGCTGTTCGGCTGGACGTTCTACTACTGATCGATGGAGCCCGCGCCGAGCGGGCTTCGATCCCTGCTCACGTGGGTGCGCGAACCGGCGCCGATGTACTGGTCCGCGCACCGGAAATCGGGGCAATCGGGGCAGGGAGACGCCACGCCGCTCGTCGCAGGTCGGAATACCCGGCTGCGCGGATGTCTGCGGTCCTGGTCCCTGCCGGGGATTCCGCCGTTCACGCGAGCGACGCGTACACCGCCGAGATCAGCGCCAGCGAGCGCGGGTCGCCGCGCAGGTTCGCGAACATCTGGTTCATCGCGTAGCCCATCGCGAGGTGCGCATCCAGGTCGGCGCAGCCGAACGATCCGCCCCATCCCGAATGTCCGAACGTCTCGCGGTTGGGACCGTAGATCGCGCCGTCGTTGCGGGCGAAGCCGGCGGCCCACCGCATCGGGATGCCGAGCACCAGGTCGGTCGAGTGCACACGCGTGCGCGTCGCTTCGCGGATCGTCTCGAGCGAGAGATACCGGTGCCCGTCCGCCTGGCCGCTGCGCGCGAGCATGCCGTAGACGGTTGCGATCGAGCGCGCGTTTGCCTGGGCGTTGGCGGCCGGCAATTCGATCTCGCGCCACCAGCGCTCGTTCGGCGTGCGCGCATCCAGCGGAGGATTGGCCAGCGCGGCTCGTGCAGCAGGATGCGGAGGAAGCGCGACCGGCGCGCCGTCGGAGGTCGTCGGCGGTCCCGCGGCCGGTACCATCTCGGCCGCGCGCGCGTCGTCCTTTTCGGGCAGGCCGATCCACGCGTCGGCCCCGAGAGGTCCCGCGACTTCTTCAGCGAAGAAGCGGCCGAGGGATCTGCCGCTTACTCGCCGGACGATCTCTCCGGCGAGAAAACCGTACATCATCGCGTGGTAGCCGGACTGCCCGGTTGCAAAAAGCGGCTCCTGCGCGGCCAGCATCGAAAGGATCTTTTCGCGATCGGCGTAGTCGCTTGCGCGGATTTTCGTCGTGACGCCGGAAAGCCCGCCCTGATGGCTGAGCACTTCGGCGACGGTGAGGTTTTCCTTGCCTGCAGCTGCGAACGCCGGCCAGATGCTCGCGACCGTCTGGTCGTACGAGAGCTCGCGCCTGTCGACGAGCATGGCGATGCAGAGCGCGGCGAATCCCTTCGTCGTCGACCACACGTTCGCGAGCGTGTCTTTCTGCCACACTCTCGTGCGCGCGGCGTCGGTGAAGCCTCCCCACAGGTCCACGACCATGCGACCGTCGATCTGGACGGCGAACGAAGCGCCGACCTCGCGGCCCTCGGCAAAGTTCGCTTCGAAGGCCTGGCGCACGCGATCGAACGCGGGGTCGACGTGGCCGTGGATCAATACGTCGCTCATGGCTTCTTCCTTCTTGCGCGATCGCTTGGGCGATCGCTCGGGCTTGCGCGATCGCTTGGGCGATTGCTTGGGCTCGGGCGATCGCTGGCGCGATCGCTCGGGCTTGCGCGATCGCTCGCGCGATTGCTTGGGCTCGGGCGATCGCCTGGGCTCGGGCGACCGTTTGGGCGAGCGGGCGGCGAAGGAACTGGCTTGCTTGCCGGCTCCGCGACGGCTTCTTCGTCGCTCTGGAACAGAAGAATCAGCAGCACCGTCGCTGCAAGCAATAGCGGAAGCAGGCTGAGCCGGCTTGCGGGGAACATCAGCTCGCCGAGATTGAAGGAGTTGCCGAGGGTTTCGGGACTGTTGGCCGGAAACAGGCGGTAGTAGTAGCCCTCGTAGATCCCGATCGGGTTGGCCGAGACCGGCCCGACTACGCCGGCAAGCTCGAACGGCGTCGCCTGTCCCTGCTCGATGCGCGAGCGCAGATCGGCGCGCACGCTCGACGACTTGTTCTCGATGTCCGCCGTCGCATCGCCGCGCTGCAGCCCGGCCTGCACCGTCTTCGCGACGCTGCGGTTGATCATTTCGTCGAGGAGAGGCCACGCATGGCCGGTCGTAAACAGCGGCACGACGTAGCGCTGCATCGGATCGAGCCCGAAGACCGACGATACCGGCAGCCCCGCCGCGCCTGCGTCTCCCATCGGGACCTGGGGATCGACGATGGTCATCGTGAGCTGGATCAGCAGCGAGACGGCGGCAAGCCCGCTCGCGAGGCCCTGCCAGCGGTCGAACGCGACCGCGATCGGCAACGAGAGCAGGCCGACGGCGGGAGCGAGATAGCGGGGCACGGCGATCCAGCCGCCGTCCCAGCCGTTGAAGCTCGCGTTGACGGCGACGACGAATGCGGTGACCGCCGCGATCAAAAGCACCAGCGGCCGTCGCTGCTGCGCGCGCCACAGGCCGACCATCGCGGCGACCGACAGCAGCAGGATCGGCGACGAGAAGAACAGGCCGCGGTACGGCGAGACCAGCAGTGCGAGCAGCACATCCGTTCGCGGAAGCGCGAACACGCCGAGAAAACGGCTCTCGGCGGTAAACGTGGGGCTTTGCCACGCGTAGTTCGTCGTCAGCGGGGTTCCGAAGCACGTAATGTTGTAGGCGCAGATCACGAGGAGAGGGATGAGCACCCCGCAGCCGAAAGCCAGCGCATCGGCTTGCAGGCGGCGCGCCCCGCGTCGCTTCCA
Source organism: Candidatus Binatia bacterium (assembly GCA_036493895.1). Lineage (NCBI taxonomy): Bacteria > Candidatus Binatota > Binatia (SeqCode) > Binatia bacterium. The sequence goes on from DASXOZ010000017.1 coordinate 22,224, forward strand.
GTAGAGGTAGATCGCAAACATCGGCACGACCAGAGCCATCGTGTAGTTCGTGATCGCGGCGTAGCCGGCACAGAAGCCGGCAGCGGCGAGCCTTCGCGCAGCGGCGTCGGCGGAGCCGTCGCCGGCCGTCTCGATGAAGTACAGGCACGCGAGAAGCGCGACGGCGATGATGTCGTGTTCGTGGAGCATCGTGCCGAGCGGCAGCGCCATCGTCGCGAATGCAAAGCACAGTGCCGCCAGCCTGGCCGAAAGCTCCGAGGCCATGCCGCGCGCGAGCCTCAGCACCAGCACGGCGCCGATGGCCATCGCGACGCCGACGCTGAGCAGGCTCGCGAGCCACGCGTTCCAGGTCAGTACGGACCACGCGTCGGGATCTGCACCGAAAAGCGCTTCGACCATGCGCACGAGCGCATATCCCGGCACCGCGAGCAGCGAAGCGCCGGGGGCCTTGTTCGGATAAAAATGACCGTCCTTGTACGCGAGATCGCCCGTCGCGGCGATGTCCTCCGCAGCAACGAGCTTGCGGTTGCCGGCCGCAGCACCGTCGATCGGGACCAGCGAACCCGCGGAGCCGCGCCAAGCCAGCGCGACTTCACTCCCCGATCTCGAAAGATTCGCGCTTTGCGCGGGCACGCGCTCGAGGCGCTGCGCAGTGGAGGGATCCTTCCGGTAGATGATGTAGTCGTCGATGCTGAGGGTGTGACCCTCGACAACCGCGCGGACCATCGCGAAGCGCGAGTTCTGGTTCCATCCTCCGCCCTGGTGGAAGTACCCGGCTCCGACGAGAGCGAGCGCGAAAACGAGGGCGTCGCTGCGGTGGGAGGCGCGCAACACCGCTCAGAGTCCCGCGAAAGGATCGGCCGCGACGCCGAGGACCGGCCAGCGTACCTCGACATGCTCGGTGGCCGCTCTCGCCATGACGAACGACATCGAGACATCCAGGTCGTCGAGCGCGTGGACGATCGGCAGCAGCGGCTCGTCGAGCGCGCGCGTGAAATCGTCCCAGTGGATCGGGACGACGCGGCGCGCGCCGACGGCGCTGACGACCTGACGCCAGTACGCTTCGCGATAGTCGCCGTCTTTTTCGCCGAGAAGGCCGACGCCGAGATAGACGACATCGGCATGGCGGCCGGCCAGCGCACCGGTCACGTAGCCGGCGCTCGACTGCACGAGGACGCTGCGGCCGGCGCGCTCGATGAGGATCGAGAAACTTCCTCCTTCCTTGTAGTCGGTGGCTGCGGCGGGCGGGACCAGCGGTGCGGTGATTTCGCCCATCGCGATGCCATGAGGAAAGTGCATCGAAGGAACCAGCGTCACCTTGAGGTCGCCGAAGCGCAGCGTGTCGACGCCATGGACGACGTGGACGTGCGCGTCGTCGAGGCCCCAGCCTTTGGCGATGTTGGCCGTGCTCGGCGAACCGACGAGCATCGCCCCTGTCCGCTTGGCGACTTCGGGCGCGTCCATCGCGTGGTCATAGTGGGAATGCGCCGTGACGACGGCGTCCAACTCGTGGATGCCGCCTAGCGCGAGCCCGGCCGTGATGCGGTCGCTGTCGGGCCCGATCGTTCCTCTCCACGTCTGGAGCGCCGCAGGCCTCGTAAAGAAACCGTCGACCAGGACGGCGGCGGTAGCGTCGCGGAACAGGAGGGTCGAGACGCCGAGAAAGGTCACGCGAAGATCGGGACCGGGCGGCGCCGCACCGAGCTCGATGGCCTCGTAACGATCGAGCGAAGGCCGCGACAGCAGGTGATACGCGGCGACGGCGACGACTCCAACGACGCCGAGCAGCACGAATTTCCACGGTTTTTGCCTGCTCATGTTGGTGCGCGACGTATCTCAGTTGGCGCCGACGATGCGAAGCGCACGGCGAAATAGCCCGAGCGTGATCGCGTGAAGAAGATCGCCGATCTCGACGGGCGCCTTGCCCGCAAAAGCGCGTGCATGGGTGCCCTCGAGCACGATGCCCAGCTTGAAGCAGGCCATCGCGACGTACCAGTCGAGAGCGTCGAGATTTCGCGTGCAGCCTTCGGCGTAGGTGGCGACCAGCTCTGCGCGCGACGGAAGGCCGCCGGCCTGCACGTACAGCGACGTCGATCCGACGGAGACGTCTTCGGCATCCGGCCATGTCGCAAGCAGCCAGCCGAGATCGAGAAGAGGATCGCCGATCGTCATCATCTCCCAGTCGACGATCGCGACGAGGCGCGCGCTGTCGCGCGAATACATGACGTTGGCCAGGTGGTAGTCCCCGTGCAGGATGCCGGTCGGCCCCTGCGCGGGACGGTGGCGCTCCAGCCACGCGGCCACGGCGTCGATGCCGGGAATGTCGGGCCCCGGATAACCTTCGTGCCGCGAGTACGACTCCAGCTCGGAAAGCCATCGCGGCACCTGGCGCTCGAGGAACCCTTCGGGCCGGCCAATGTCGGCCACGCCGAGGCTCGAGGGATCCAGACGTGCCAGGCGCGCCAGTGCCGCCGCCGATTCCAGGCCCATCGCGTGGCGCACGCCGGAGTCGCCGGCGTGCAGTGCCGGAAGCTCGGTAGTCGCATTGAAGCCGTCCACCGGCTCCATCAGGTAGAAGACCGCGCCGTTCATCACGGTTTCGTCGAAACAGCCGGCGATGAAGCCGGGATGGGGCACGTCGGTACCGGCCAGCGCGGCAAGGATGCGCCCCTCACGCCGTAGCGCGTCATTGCTTTTCGGCCTCAAGTGTCTCGGCGGTCGCCTGAGGACGAATTCCCGTCCGGCACGCCGAAATCGAAGCAGCAGGTTCTGCGTGCCGCCGGCCAGCACCTGCACGTCCTCGATCGGCCCCCGCGCAAGGCCTTGGCGGTCCATCCACGCGGCCAGGATGGCGAAATCGAGCAGTTCCCTGTCGATTCCCGCTTCCCTTCCCGGGTCTTTCGCGCTTTGTTGACTGGTCGGCGGCATCCGAAGCCAAGGTGGTAAAGGATGCTCGCCTGCGAGTCGAGTCACGTAGCCGGGGCGGTAACATCGGCTGCACGACCAAGCCAAACGTCAGGAAGGGGACGGCCGCCAGCGCCGTCGGGGAGAATCACGGATGAAACAGCATCGAATCGGGATGCGCCAGCGGGCGCGTTTTCTCGCAGTGGCGGGCATCGCAGCGGGAAGCATCCTGGCGACAGTCTCTGCCGCATCGGCCCAGCTCGTCCCGACCGACAGCGGTCCGGTCCAGGGCCACGTCAACGACGGCACGCAGGAGTTCCTCGGCATTCCGTATGCAGCGCCGCCGCTCGGAAGCCTTCGCTTCAGCCCGCCGCAGCCTCCGGCTTCGTGGGTCACTGCGCTGCAGGCAACAGACTATCCGCCCGCGTGTTCGCAGCTTCCGATCCTGACCAACGGCAACAACCACGTCGTCAACGAGGACTGCCTCTATCTCAACGTCTGGACTCCCAGTCCGGCGCCGACGACGCCGCTGCCGGTAATGATCTGGATCCACGGCGGCTCGAACACGTCGGGATCGACGGCGGACTTCGTTCCGTTCCCCGGCTTCGAGACCGACCGCCTCTACGACGGTCACACGATCTCGAAAGTGGGCAACGTCATCGTCGTCACCGTCAATTACCGCCTGAACGCGTTCGGCTTCTTCGGAATGAGCGAGGTTGCCGCGGAAGATCTGTTGTATCCGTACGCAGGAAACCAGGGGCTGCTCGACCAGCGCAAGGCGATGCAGTGGGTGCAGACCAACATCGCAAACTTCGGCGGCGATCCGGCCAACGTGACGATCTTCGGCGAGTCGGCCGGATCGTGGGACGTCTGCAGTCACGTCGTCTCGCCGATGGATGACGGCCTGTTCGAGCGCGCGATCAGCGAGAGCGGCGGCTGCTCGGTGGGCGTCAAGACCGCTGCCGAAGAGCAGCAGGCGGTCGATGCCGTGGTTGCAGCCGTGCACTGCGACACGGCGATGGATCGCCTTGCCTGCATGCGTGCGGTCCCGGCGTCCGATCTCCTGGACGCCAGCCCGCTGCTCTCCACCGAGACCACCGATCTCGCGATCAGCGTGGACGGCGGCTTCCTGCCCGAGCTGCCCAAGACGACGCTGACCAACGGCAGCGCGCGCAAGGTTCCCTACATCCTCGGGTCGAACTACGACGAGGGAACCCTGTTCACGCTCAACACCCCGGACATGACCGAGGACGAGTACACGGCTACGCTTCTGGACCGTTTCGGTTCCTTCGCGCCGCAGGTGGAGGCGCTGTATCCGGCGGGCAACTTCGCATCACCAAAGGCCGCGCTCACGCGCGTGGTCGGCGACTCGACGCTGACGTGCTCGACGATGGACGTCGCCAAGCGCTACGCTTCGGCGCACAACCACGTATGGACGTATGAATTCAAGCGCGCTCCCAACCTCGGCGGAGCGATCGGTACGTTCCTCGGCGCCTTCCACGGCTCCGAGATCGGCTACGTCTTCGCTTCGGTGCAGCCGGCGCCGACCCCGGCCGACGCGATGCTCAGCACCCTCATGGAGGGCTTCTGGACGTCATTCGCAAAGTACGGCAAGCCCAAGCCGCAGTCCCACTTGCCGTGGGCCAAGTTCAATCCGAAGAGCTACAAATCGGTTCGTTTCGACGTAACTTCGCAGAAGTTCTCGGACTACCGCCGCGCCGAGTGCGATTTCTGGACGCAGTACTACGACGCGACCAACCCGTAGGCGTCGCGCTGCAGGTTTGACGGCAAAGGGCGGGCACCGCAGCGGTGCCCGCCCTTTTTCATTTTTCGGGCGCGGTCATGCAGGTCGCGGCCGTCGCGGCCACCTTCCAGGTCTGCGCGCGCGGATCTTTCGCGGTTGCCGAAAGACACCCGGTGATCTCCATCGCCATCTTCGCGACGTCGAGCTTGCTCGCATCGGCGGCCAGCCGATTTCGCGCAAGCGCGACCGCGATGCGGCTGCGATCTTCGGCCGGGGACTGCTTCCAGCGCGCGAGAGTCGACTCGCCCGTCAACTCGTCGGTCGGCGGTGCAGTTGCAGCAGGAGGAGCGGCGGGCGCGGCAGGAGTAGAAGGGTCCGCCGGCGGCGCGACGGCCGCCGGTGATGGCGCCGGCGCCGCCGCGCGTGATGGCGGCGGCGCCGCCGCCGTGCGTGATGGAAGCGCGGCATCCTGCGGGAGCTGCGAGCTCTGCGCGAACGACCGCGGCGTGACGAGCAGCAGCGCGATCGCCGCCGCCGCAGACAATGGTCGTGGATGCCGGAGCGTCACTGCGCTTGGCTGAGCGAGCCGGCTGTCCAGTTGAACTCTCCGCTGGCTGTGCGCCCGGAGCCCCCGCTAACGGCAGCGTGGGGGCCCGTCGCCTGGTTCTGGAAGCCTCCGGTCACCGAGGACCATTGGCCGCTGGCTTCGCCGGACTGTCCTCCACTGACGGAGGCGAACGTGAAGCTCGCGAGGTTCTCGCAACCGCCCGAAACGGAGGCATCGATGCCGGTGGCCTCGTTGCTGAACCCGGCGCCGACCGCTGCGTAGGGGCCGGATGCCGTGTTGCTCGATCCGCCGCAGACGGTGGAATCGAGTCCGGATGCGGTATTCTGGCTGCCGCCGAGCACGCTGGCCGCGCGGTTGCTGATCTCGTTCTGTTCGCCGGCAACGATTCCCCCGAAGCTCGAATACGCATTCTCCGGGCCGACGACCAGGTTGTGGGAACCTGTGTGCGCCTGGTTCCCCGTTTTCTCGTTGTAGCCGATGATGACGTTGCCGAGACCGTTGGTCGGACCGACGGTGTTGCCGCTGCCGTCGACGACCTGCAGGTTCATGCCGCTGAAGAGCAGCGTGCCGTTCGCGCGCGTCACTCCGGCCAGCATCGACTGGAGCTGGGAGACGGTGTCCTGCATGGCGGCCAGGGAGTCTTCGAGAGTCTGGACGCGGGTCTCGAGCGCGGCGCAGTCGCCGGTCGTGCAGACCAGGCTCACGTCTTGTCCGACGGCGAACTTGAGCACGGAAAGAGCATCGCTGGCCGTCACGGTGTCCGTCTGGTTGACGTCGCCGCAGACCTGGGCGGCCGCAGGTACCGCGCCAAGTGCGAGGAGCGCGAGAGCAGGAACGCTCGCAGCGAAACGGCTGCGGCGTGATCGGGATGCGTCAGGACGTGACGGTTTGCTCATGGTCTGCTCCATTTTGTCGCGACGGCGCGGATATTTGCCGCGACGGCGCGGATGTTCGCCGCGATGACGCGGATGCGACGGCGCGGCATCGACGTTTCTAGCCCAGGGGCCGGCGGGCGGCCACCGCACCATCGCCGATCCGCGCAGTCGCCTCAGGCCGCTCGCTGCCCGCGTGCCCCGCTGCGGCCGAGGCTTCGCCTCAGCGCTTCGGCGTGGAAGGCGACGTAGCCGTCGATCGTGTTCTCGAGATCCGCGTCGATGCGCGAGTGAAGCTCCGCCAGCGCATGGAACGGAACGGCCGGGAACGCGTGGTGCTCGGCGTGCCACGACATGTTCCACATCGCCCAGTGCACCAGCGCGTTGCTGCGCATGCTTCGCGTGCGGTGAATCTGCGAACCGGAAGTCGCAAGGCCCGTGTGCTCGGGCATCACGAACAGTCCGAGCGCGACGTGCGCCACCGGCCATGCCAGCAGCAGCGTTCCGAAGCCCGGGACACGCGCGAGACCGTACCACGCGGCAGCAATCCACAGCGCGCTCGCGATGCGGCTCTCCACGACGACGCGGCGCCTCAGCGGCGGTCGGACGTAGGGAAAAAAGCGTCCGACCAGCTCTTCGCGCGGCAGGAGCGCCGCGACCAGCGTAAAGAACGCCTTGCCCACCATCAAGTGCTGGCCCGATGCGACGGCTGCGTACAGCACGGGATTGGAAGGCCAGGGCCCGAGAACCGACGGAGCGCCGGAGATTTCCGGATCGCCGTCGGGCTCGGAAGTACGCCGGTGGTGCTCGAAGTGGAATTCGCGGAAGAACGCCGGGGACTGCAGCATCAGCACTGCCGAGACCCACGTGACGGCGCGCGCCAGCGGCTGCGAGGCGAACGCGGTGCCGTGCCCTGCTTCGTGCATCGATGCGAAGAACGTCAACAGCAGTACGCCGTCGACGGCCGCCGCGACCAGGCGCAGCGGACTGCCGGCGGCAGCCAGCCTGAGCGTCAAGAGAGAAACGAGGATGAACGCAGCGAGTTGCAGCGAGAAGCGGACCAGGCCCGGGCCGTCCCTGCGAACGAGCAGCCGCTTCATCTCGTCGCGTGACAGGCGGCTCGTCGTTTCGAGGTTTTCGTCCACCTCGTTCCGGCTCCCTGACGCAGGTCAGCCGAGGGCCTGGTTGATCTTCTCGAGCGTGTCCTTGGCGTCGCCGAAGACGAGCACGGTGTTCGGCATCGTGAACAGCTCGTTCTCGATGCCCGCGAAGCCCGGGTTCATGCTGCGCTTGAGCACGATGCAGGCCTTGGCCAGGTCGGCGTTGAGCACCGGCATCCCGTAGATCGGGCTCGATGTGTCGTGCTTGGCGGCCGGGTTGACGACGTCGTTGGCGCCGACGACGAGCGCGACGTCGGCCTCGGCAAACTCATCATTGATCGCTTCGAGCTCCTTCAGCGAGTCGTAGGGAACATTGGCCTCGGCCAATAGCACGTTCATGTGCCCCGGCATGCGGCCGGCTACCGGGTGAATCGCGTACTTGACCTCGATGCCGTCCTTCTCGAGCAGCTCGGCCATCTCCTGGACGGCATGCTGGGCCTGGGCCACCGCCATCCCGTAGCCGGGGCAGACGATGACCTTGGTGCCGCTCGAAAGCAGCATCGCTGCATCGCCGACACTCGCTTCTCGCACGGTGACGCCGGCAGCCGTGACCGTCTGGGTCGAGCCGCTGCCCTGGCCGAAGGCGCCAAACAGCACGTTGGCGAAGGAGCGGTTCATCGCCCGGCTCATCACGACTGACAGGATGAAGCCGGACGCGCCGTCGAGGGCGCCGGCGATGATCAGCACGTTGTTGCCGAGCGCGAAGCCGGTGGCCGAAGCGGCAAGGCCGGCATACGAGTTGAGCAGCGAGATCACGACGGGCATGTCGGCGCCGCCGATCGGGATCACGAACAGCACGCCGAGAATCAGCGCGACGAAGAACATCAGGTAGAACAGGAACTGGGCGTAGGGCCAGATCGTCAGCAGCACGAGGATCGTCACCGCCAAGGCGAACGTCGTGATGTTGGACTGGTTCTGGTACGGGTACGTGATGTTGCGTCCGGGCACGACGCCCTGCAGCTTGCCGAACGCGATGAGGCTGCCGGTGAACGTCAGCCCGCCGAACAGCACCTCGAAGCCGAGCGCCGCCATCGTGCCGTGCGACAGCACCACGTGGTCGTGCAGGTCCGCGTGGTAGAGCGAATACTCCGAAACGCCGACGAGCGCGGCCGCCAGGCCGCCGAACGCGTGCGACAGCGCGATTCGCTCGGGCATCTTCGTCATCGGGATCAGCGCGGACATCGCGATGCCGATGGCCGAGCCGATGCCCGCCGAGACGAGGATCCAGCGGTAGCTGACGATCTCCGGGTTGACGAGCGTGCCGACCACTGCCGCGATCATGCCGATCTCGGCGAACACGACGCCGCGTCGCGACGTCTCGGCGCTGGTCAGGCCGCGGATCCCCAGGATGAAGAAGATCGACGCGACGAAATACAGGAGTTCTGCGCCGGTGCTCACTTCTTCTTCGCCTCTGCACCTTTCTTCGCGCCGCTGCCGCGCTTGCGGAACATCTTGAGCATGCGGTCGGTGATCAGGAAGCCGCCAACGACGTTGATGCTGGCGCAGAGCACGGCGATGAACCCGAGAACCGTGCTGAAATTGCTCTTCTCCGCGCCGGCGGCGACGATCGACCCGACGAGCGAAATGCCGGAGATCGCGTTCGTGAAGGCCATCAGCGGCGTGTGCAGCAGCGGCGGAACGCCGCGAATCGTGCCGTAGCCGACGAACGCAGCCAGGACGAAGACGTAGAGGCCGAGGATCATCTCGTGCGTCATGGAAGGCTCCTCCGGGAAAACAGGCGGCGCCTCAGGCGCCGATGGACTCGGCGACCTGCGTGTCGACGATCTTGCCGTCGTGCGTGACGACGGAACCCTTGACGATCTCCTTGCCGAAATCGATGTCGAGGCTTCCGTCCTTCAGAAGGTAGCTGACGAGCTTCTCGACGTTGCGCGAGAACATCTGGCTCGCGTCGCGCGCCGCCTCGCTGGCAAGGTTGGTCGGTCCGACGACGACGACACCCGAATCGACGACGACTTCGTCGGCGCGCGTGAGCTCGCAGTTGCCGCCCTGCTCGGCGGCCAGGTCGACGATGACCGAGCCGGGCCTCATGCGCCGCGCCATCGCGGCGGTGACGAGCCGCGGCGCGGGCCGCCCCGGGATCAGCGCCGTGGTGATGCAGGCGTCGGCCTTCTCGAGATGGGTCGCGATGACTTCGTTGGCGCGCTTCTGGAAATCCTCGCTGACTTCCTTTGCATAGCCGCCGGCGGTAGCGGCATCGGCCTGGACGCCGACATCGATGAACGTCGCGCCGAGGCTCTCGACCTGTTCCTTGACGACGGCGCGCACGTCGTACGCTTCGACGACGGCGCCGAGGCGGCGCGCGATGCCGATGGCGACCAGTCCTGCGACGCCGGCTCCCAGAACGACGACACGCGCCGGTTCGATGCGCCCGGCGGCGGTCATGAACAGCGGGAACAACTTGGGCAGGTAGTTGGCTGCCGTGATCACCGAGCGATACCCGGCGACGGTGGCCTGGGAGCTGAGCACGTCCATCGACTGCGCCAGCGTCGTGCGGGGGATGCGGTCGAGAGAGATCGCCGTCAGCGAGCCGTCGCGGCACTCGCGGACGATGTCGTGCTGGGTAAGCGGGAACAGCAGGCTGATCGTGGCCGCACCGCGGCGTAGCCCTGCCAGGCTGCCCGGCTGGGGGACGTTGACCTGCACCAGCGTATCACAGGCCGCCAGTACGTCGGCGCGGGAGGCGACCACCGTCGCGCCTGCGCTTTTGTAGTCGTCGTCACTGAATCCGGCCTCGCTGCCCGCGCCTGCCTGGACGACGAACTGCACCGATTTCCTGCCGAGGCGGCCCAGGCTCTCGGGGACAAGAGCCACGCGGCGTTCCCCCTTGCGAGCTTCCGTCACGATCCCGATTTTCATCGGGGGGGAACGTAGCGGAGGCGCCGAGAAATCCAAAAAGAAGAGGACGCAAGCGCGCTTTGCGCTGCCGTCCTCTCATCCATCCGGATCTGTCCCGGAATTGTCGGAGTTGGCGGAGCCGGGACCGGCACCAGCAAGCTGGTGCCGGTCCCGATCCGGTCAGCTGGCTGCCTCGAGCTCGTACTCGGGAGCGTCGTTGGGGCCCTCGCCGACAGCGGCCGGCCGACGCCCCGCAAGCCCGACGATGCGGGGAGACTTGCGGATCTTGCGCCGGCCGCGCTTCTGCAGCGGGGCCAGTCCCAAGCGTACGTATTCGGCACTGACGCCGAGCACATCGCAGATGTTCTCGAACGAAAACGGCCAGTCCCTGTCGTGGGAGAAGATCCACTCGGCGGCGTCGCGGTGGAGATCTTCGCCCTGGGGATCGCGGGCGAGGGCGTATTTCTGGTAGCACTCGACCGCATCCCGAAGGATGGCCAGCATCAGCCCGCGCTCGTTGGTCGCACCAGCTTCCTTGCCGAGTCCGGCAAAGTACTGTTCGGGCATGAGGGCGTCGGGTTCGAAGAGCTTGGCGGTGTTGTCGGCCATCGTTTTCCTCAGGGGGCTAGACGAGGCCACGGTCCGAATATTCTGGGGATTTCGATGCAGAGCGGCAGAAAATCAGGAATCGGGCGGCTGACGGTGCTGCGGCGCGCCGAAAAGCCCATTTTCGGCGGCTGACGGCCGGCTTCGGGCCCGTTCAGCCTGCCGGAGCGCCGGGCGGCGGGCTTGTCTGTCTCAGCGCCCGCGGAACCGGTCGATGGCCCGCCGGTCCCTCTTGGAGGGGCGGCCTGGCGCGGGCTGGAAGGCCTCCCGGTTGGCCCTGAGGGCCATCACCAGGGCCTGGCGGGCGTCATGGCTGGCAGCATCCTCTTCATAGAGGAGACGCGCTTCCGGAGCCCCCCGCCGCACAGCCGAAACGGCCGTGACGGTGACGTTCCAGGTGTAGGGGCCGATCGTGATCGAGAGGGATTCTCCAATCTTCACGAGATGGGCTGCTTTTATGCGCGAACCCCTTGATTTTACATGGCCTGCGTCGATCGCGTGCGCGGCGAGCGAGCGCGTCTTGAAGAATCGCGCGGCCCACAGCCACTTGTCGAGCCGGACCGGTTCGGGGGCGCCTGGCTCTGCCATCGCTGCCGATGGTACTGGCCGGGCGGGCAGGGGACCAGAGGAATGGGCGCTGCGGCCGACACCCAGTGCGGCCGCTTACGAGGTGCTGTGAGGCGGTACCGTTTGACGGACCGCTGACGCGGTACCGTTTGACGGACCGCTGACGCGGTCCTATGTCACCACGCCATCATGGCTGTGCGTAAGGTCGAGCCGGACGAAGCCGCGCTGCTTCTCGAGAAGGGTTGGAGCTATCTCGACGTGCGTTCGGTCGCCGAATACGCCGAGGGTCACGTGCCTGGCGCGTACAACATCCCGTTGCTGGATTTCGCGCCGGGCCAGGGCCTGAGGCCCAACCCGAATTTTCTCGTCGAGGTGCTCGCCGCCTTTGAGCCGGACCGGCCCCTGGTCATCGGGTGCAAGGCCGGCCCCCGCTCCGCGAAAGCCACTGCGATGCTCGAAGAATCCGGCTTCACGAACATCGTCGACATGAGGGGCGGCTTTTACGGCGAGGTCGATCACCAGGGCCGCGTCGCCTGTCCGGGCTGGGCCCAGCGAGGGCTTCCCGTCACCACCGATGACGAGCCGGGCCGCAGCCACGTCGACCTGCGCAAGACTCCTTCCTGACAACGCTGCGCCTATCCCTGCGCGAACCGGCTGCGCATGCCTGACGCGCTGCGAGTCGAGGCTCGTGACAGCCTCGCAGGCATCGATCCCGCGTCGTGGAACGCGATGGTCGCGGCGGACGATCCTTTCGTAGAGCACGAGTTCCTCGTCGCGCTCGAAGAGACCGGGGTCGTCGGCCCAGGCTCACCGTGGCAGCCCCGCCACATCGTCGCATTCGACGGCGACCGCGTCGTCGGCGCGATTCCGTTCTACCTGCGCTGGGATTCGTACGGGGAGTACATTTTCGACTTCGGATGGGCCGAAGCCTACGCGCGGGCCGGGCTTCGCTACTATCCCAAAGGAGTCGCCGCCGTGCCGTTCACACCGGTCACCGGCGCCCGGATTCTGCTCGCGCCCGGCATGCAGCTGCCCGGCACGGGGCAGGCAGGCGATGCGGAGGCCGAGCGCGGCGCAGTCGTTGCCGCCGCGATGGTCGACGCGCTGACGGGCGTAGCGACGACGCTGGACCTCTCGGGCGTGCACGTGCTTTTCCCTCGCCGCCTCGAGCACGACTTTCTCGTGTCGCGAGGCTTTCTTTCGCGCATTACGCACCAGTACCACTGGGAGAACCGCGGCTACGCGGCTTTCGACGATTACCTGGCCGACCTGCGCTCGAAGAAGCGCAAGCAGGTGCTGCGCGAGAGGCAGGAAGTGGCCTCGCAGGGATTCGTCATCGAGGTGCTCGACGGCGACTCGATCCGGGACGAGCACGTCGAGGCGATCTGGCAGTTCTACCTCACCACGGCGGAGCGCAAGTGGTCCCAGCCCTACCTCGTCCACGAGACCTTCCAGCGCCTGGCCCGCACGTGGAAGCACCGCCTGCTGCTCGTGCTCGCAAGTCTCGATGGCCGCTACGTTGCGGGCACTTTCAACGTGCGCGGGGCAAACGCGGTATTCGGCCGTTACTGGGGAGCCGTCGGGCATTTCCCGTGCCTGCACTTCGAATGCTGCTACTGGACGCTGATCGACTACGCGATCCGCCACGGTATGCGGCTCGTCGAGGCCGGCGCCCAGGGGGAGCACAAGTTCCTGCGCGGCTTCAACGCGAGGCCGACGTACAGCGCGCACTGGATCGCGCATCCCGGCGGTCGCCGGGCGATCTCGGAGTTCCTCGAAAGGGAGCGGGAGCAGAACGAGGCGATGATCGACGGCTACAACCGCGTTTCACCGGTCAAAAGCGAGCGCTCCCGTTCCTGAACCGGCCTCGGCGCAGCTGTTGCTTCGAGCCACCTCCCCGCAACCCCCTCATTGACCGAGGTCAACCCGGCATTACAATCGACCCCATGTCCGAGACCGGCACTCCAACTGGCACGCCTGCCCGGCCTTCCGAGGGGCAAATCGTCGTCCAGGAACGCAGCCGTGTGAAACGGCCGCCGATGTACGCCGTCATACTGCTCAACGACGATTACACGCCGATGGAGTTCGTGGTCTGGATCCTGCAGACGCTTTTTTTCAAGGCGCATGAGGAAGCCACGCGGGTGATGTTGCAGGTTCACCACGATGGGAAAGGCGTGGCGGGCGTCTACACGCACGACGTGGCCCGGACCAAGGCCGTGCAGGTCGAGCAGGTCGCGCGGAAGCACGAGCACCCTCTCGCCTGCCTGATCGAGGCGTGCGAAGGATGAGCTGGTGCAAAGGATAGTGAGCACGAGAGTGCGAACTTCTGACGGGACGAAAGCAGTGGTGAAGCGATGTTAATCTCCGAAGAGCTCGAACACACCCTCCAGCGCGCCGTGGACCGCGCCAAGCGCAGCCGCCACGAGTTCGTCGCGCCCGAGCACCTCCTGTTCGCGCTGACCACCGACCGGGTGGCCGCGGACATCCTCCATAATTGCGGCGCCGACCTCGACGCGCTGCGCACCGCGGTGGACTCGTTCCTCGAGAACACGATGCCGGCGTTCCCGGCTGGAGTGTCGGGGCCCGACGGCGGCACACCCGACCCGAGCTACACTCTCGGTTGCCAGCTCGTGCTCCAGCTTGCCGCCTCGCACGTGCAGTCCTCGGGCAAGCAGCAGATCGACGGCGGCAACGTACTCGCCGCGCTGTTCCGCGACGAAGAGTCGCACGCCGCCTACTTCCTGAAGAAGCAGGGCGTGATGCGCCTGGACGTCGTGCGTTACATCTCGCACAAGGTCACGAAGATCGGCTCGCGAAACCTGCCGTCCGAAGGCGACGGCGGCATGGGCACCGGCTCGCGCGAATCCGAAGGCGGCGGTCGTCCGGTCGAAGATCCTCTCGATGAGTTCTGCACGAACCTCAATCGCAAGGCCGCCGACGGACGGCTCGACCCGCTGATCGGGCGCAGGAGCGAGCTCGACCGCACGATCCACATCCTGGCCAGGCGGCGCAAGAACAACCCTGTTTTCGTCGGCGACGCCGGGGTCGGCAAGACCGCGATCGTCGAAGGGCTGGCGCTGCGCATCCATCGCGGCGAAGTGCCGGAGTATCTCAAGGACGTGACGATCTACGCGCTCGACATGGGCGGCCTGCTGGCCGGCACGCGCTACCGCGGTGATTTCGAGGAGAGGCTCAAGGCCGTCATCGACTCGATCAAGGCCGACAACGACCATCGCATCCTTTTCGTCGACGAGATCCACAACATCATCGGCGCCGGCGCGGTCTCCGGCGGCGCGATGGACGCGTCGAACATGCTCAAGCCGGCCCTGGCCAGCGGTGAGATCAAGTGCATCGGCACGACGACATACAAGGAATATCGCCAGATCTTCGAGAAGGACCACGCGCTGTCGCGCCGCTTCCAGAAGATCGACGTCGCCGAGCCCTCGCAGGGCGAATCGATCGAGATCCTGAAAGGACTGCAGGCCCGCTACGAGGAATTCCACGCCGTCACGTACACGCCGGCGGCAGTGCGCGCCTGCGTCGAGCTGGCCGCCAAGCACATTAACGACCGCTTCCTGCCCGACAAGGCCATCGACGTGCTCGACGAGGCCGGAGCCGAGGTGAAGCTGAGGACGGCCAGGCCTGTCGTCGAGGTCGCGTTCGAGAGCGCGATGCTTGCCGCTCCGACCGAGGATGACGCAGCCGTCGCCGCCGAGGGCGAAGCCGCGGAAACGGTCGATGCAGAACCGCGCAAGATTCCGCGCGTGACGACGCGTGACATCGAGAATGTCGTCTCGCGCATTGCCAAGGTGCCCACGCGCAGCGTCAAGGTGGACGACCGCAAGCGGCTCGAAACCCTCGGCCGCGACCTCAAGCTGATGATCTACGGTCAGGACAGCGCCGTCGAGCAGGTGGTCGCGGCGATCCAGCTCGCGCGCGCCGGTCTTGGCGAGCCCGACAAGCCGATCGGCAGCTTCCTGTTCGCCGGTCCCACCGGCGTCGGCAAGACCGAGCTCGCCAAGCAGCTCGCGGCCGCGCTCGACATCGGCTTCGTGCGCTTCGACATGAGCGAGTACATGGAGAAGCACGCGGTGTCGCGCCTGATCGGCTCGCCGCCGGGCTACGTCGGTTTCGACCAGGGCGGCCAGCTCACCGAGGCCATCCACCGCAACCCGCACGCGGTGCTGCTGCTGGACGAGATCGAGAAAGCGCACGCGGATATCGACAACATCCTGTTGCAGATCATGGATTATGCGACGCTGACGGATAACAACGGCCGCAAGACCGACTTCCGCAATGTCATCGTGATCATGACGACGAATACCGGCGCGCGCGAAGGCATGGCCAACGCGATCGGCTTCGAGCAGATCTCCGACTTCGCGAGCAAGTCGGACAAGGCGGTCGAGAAAGCCTTCGCTCCGGAGTTCCGCAACCGGCTGACGGCGATCGTGCAGTTCCGTTCCCTCGGATCGGAGATTGCCGAGCAGATCGTCGAAAAAATGGTCGCCGAGCTCGAAGGACGTCTCAAGGCGCGCGGAGTGCACCTGACGCTGGACCCGAGCGCGCGCTCGTGGATTGCGCGCAAGGGCTACGACCCGAAGTTCGGCGCGCGGCCGATGCGCCGCCTGATCGAGGCCGAGGTCTCGCACAAGCTCAGCCACGAGATCCTGTTCGGACGGCTGGCAAAGGGCGGCGACGTGCTGATCAAGGCTGGAGACGACGGGCTGGTGTTTGAGTTCTGATGGGGTCAGGCACCAGGCGACGGGCGGGGAGTGGGGTCAGGCACCAGACGACGGGCGGGGCATTGGTGTTCGATTTCGACCTCGGTGGCTGATTGAGCGCCTGGTGCCTGACCCCTGCCTGACCTCTTGGTACACGTGGAACAACGCTGGCGAGAATATCTGCTGCCGGGTGGGTGGATCGTTCTGGCGGGGCGTACCGAAGCCGACAATGACTACTTGTCGCTGAAGGTCGCCGGCGCCAAGGACTGGTGGTTTCACGCGCGCGCGGTGGCCGGATCGCACGTCGTGCTGCGCGCGCGCGACGATGCCGAGCCCGACCGGGCGACGATCGAGGCCGCCGCCGCGATTGCCGCGTGGCACAGCAAGGCCCGCGCCGGTGGCGTCGTTCCGGTGTCCTGCACCCTGGCAATCAACGTCAGCAAGCCTCGCGGTGCCGAGCCAGGCACCGTGACGATCCGCAAGGAAAAAGTGCTCAAGGTAAGGCCGTCGCTTCCGGCCGCTTCGCGCGAGGAGTAGGAAGCGCGGCCATGGCCGAAGCCGCCGGTAGCGGGCCCTCCCGCGTCGTCACCTCGTCGATGATCGGCATGACGATGCCCGACATTGCGCGCTGGTCCCCGCGCGTCGTCGTCGTGCTCGGCCAGAACCCCGGGCCGTTTACCGGGCCCGGCACCAACACGTACATCGTCGGTGCCGGCCGCCGGCGCATTCTTCTCGACACCGGCCAGGGCATCGCGCAGTACGACGACCTTCTCGAGAACGCGCTCGGCGAGCACTGCGACGGTGCTTCGATCGAGCGAATCGTGCTCACGCACGCGCATCCGGATCATATCGGCGGAGTCGATGCGGTGCGCGCGCGTCACGGCGACCTGCCCGTGTTCAAGATGCCGCTGCCTGCGAGCGATCGCGGCATCGAGGTGACGGCACTGGCCGACGGCGACGTCGTGCGGACCGAAGGCGCGACGCTCGAGGCAGTCTGGACGCCAGGCCATGCGCGCGATCACCTGTGCTTCCTCCTTCGCGAGGAAGGTATCCTGTTCAGCGGCGACAACGTCCTCGGCGCCGGCACCACGGTGATTCCTCCCGACGGCGACCTTGGCGACTACCTCGACTCGCTGCGGCGCCTGCAGGGCCTCGGCGCGCAGCGCATCTTTCCGGCGCACGGACCTGCGATCGACGACCCCGCGGCCAAAATCGGCGAGTACCTTGCCCATCGCGCGCTGCGCGACGAGCAGGTGCTGGCCGGCCTGCGCGATGGTCTCGTGCGTACGGAGGACCTCGTCCGGCGCATTTACGCGGACGTGCCGGAGTTCCTGCACCGGGCGGCGGGAGTTTCCGTCGAGGCTCACCTGCGACGCTTCGCGGCACGCGGCATCGTGCGCCGCGACGGCGACCGCTGGCTGCTAGCCGGCTAAAAGCCCGCCGAAATCGGGTCTGCGCCAGCGCGAATCCTGCCACGCGCGCTAGCGCGAATCCTGACGGAACAGCAGGAGCTGGCGGGCTTTCTCGAGGATTCCGCTCGGTGTGAACGCGGCGATTCCTTCGGGCAGATCCTGGTCGCCTGCGATCGAATCCTTTCGCCGTTCGACCACCGACATCGCCGGAAGATCCGGTCGCGGAGGAATCGCCGGGATGCGATCGACCGCAACTCCCAGGCCGGCCCATGCGCGAAACTCGAGCAGCCACGAGAAGCCGAGGCAATTGGCCTTGGTCTCGTGGTCCCTCTTGCGCTGGCCGGTATGGCAAAGGAAGTGCCAGAACTCGTGGCCGGCGACGAAGACGAGAAGATCGTCCGGTGATTCGAAACGGTCCTCGTGCCAGACCAGGCGATAGGGCAATCCGCCGCGCCGCGGCGTCTTGCGCGGCATCGTACCCACGCCGTAGGCCGCCATGCGCGGGTAGCGCAGCCGTTTCTTGACGGCCAGCACCATGCGGCGATCGTCCCAGCGGTAGTAGCCGTTGATGTCGCGACCGCGGGCACGGGTGAACTTGATGTGGATGCTGAGCTCGTGCGTCTCGATCTGTGCTGCCTTGGCGCGCACGAACGCTTCGCCGCGCTCGAGCTGACCTGTAAAGTTGCGGATCTCCACGAGCTTCGAATCTAGCATGGACGACCGCGCGTCTCTCGCACGGCAGGATCGGTGGGGGGAGTTCTCTGCATTTCCTGGCGTGCACTGGTGCAACGTCAACCCGGCAACGGGTGCGCAGCTACGCGCAGCTGCGGCGGCGCCGTGCCGCGCGGGACTGCACGCACTCGGCCGCGCTTGAATGACTTGCCTCGCACGGGTAATCCGAATCGATTCCGTGAGAACAGGCACAGGCGATGACGGCGGCGGTGGCGACTCGCTCACGGCGGCAGCCGAGCGGGGGAGCTCCGCTGCGATCGAAGCTCCTCTCGGCGCCGGCGATCCCGTCGAAGGCCTCGACATCGAATTGCCTCCTCTCGATCCCGAGGAAGGCCTGGCCGCCGTCGCGGCCGCTCCGCTGTCGCTGCTGAGCCGCGTCAGCGGCGTCGGGCACGACACCGGGCGCGAGATCTGGCGGCTGGCGGTACCGATCATGATGTCGCAGGCGCTCGTCAGCGCCGTCGGCCTGATCGACATCGCGATGGTCGGTCGCCTCGGCGCCGCCGATGTCGCGGCCGTCGGCTACGCAACCCAGCTGTACTTCATGTCGCAGTCGGCCCTGTTCGCGGTCGGCTTTGCGTGCGTCGCGCTGATGGCGCGCGCAATTGGTGCCGGAGATCCAGCCAGGGCGCGCGCGGCACTGGCCGCCTCGGTCGCGATCGCGCTCGCGACGGCCGCCGTGGTCGCCGTTGTCGTGCTCGCTGCGCCGCGACTGGTGCTGCAATCGCTCAATGCAGCGCCGGAGCTGGTCGAGCTGACGATCCCGTACATGCGGCTGCTGTTCGCGTCGTCGCTGCTGCTGGCCGTATCGCTGACGCTCGAGCACGGGCTGCGCGCCAACCGCGACACGTCGACCCCGATGCGCATCTCGCTCGTCGTCACGGGCATCAAGGCTGTGCTCAACCTCGGCCTGATCTTCGGGATGTTCGGACTTCCGCGGCTCGAAGTCGCCGGTGCGGGCGTCGCCACTCTGCTGTCGCAAGTGGTTGCGGTGATCGCGTTCATCGTGGTCGTCCGGCTGGCGCCGGCATCGAGCCCGATGGCGCTGCGACGCAAGGATTTCGTCGCTGCGCGGCGCCTGTTGCGCGACGTCGTACGCGTGGCGATGCCGGGTGTGGGCGAGCGCGTGGTGCTGAACCTGGCGCTGCTCGGCTACTTTGCGACGCTGAGCGGCTACGGAACCGTCGCGATCGCTGCATACACCGTGGGCGTGCGCATCATGGCGTTTTCGTGGATTCCCGGAACCGGCTTCGGCGCGGCAGCGGCGACCCTGGTGGGCCACTCGCTCGGTGCGGGGGACGCGGAGCGAGCGGAGCGCACAGGATGGCTCGCGGCGCGCATCGCGCTGTTCACCGCGATGGTGCTCGGGTTTGCCGGCGGCGCGGCGCGCGAGCCTCTGGCGCGGATGTTCACGAGCGATGCGGCAACGATTGCGACGCTCGGGCCGTTCATGCTCGTGCTCGCGTTCGCGCAGCCGATGATGCAGGTGCACTTCACGCTGGCCGGAGCGTTTCGCGGAGCCGGCGACACGTGGACGCCGCTGGCCGGCGCCGCGCTCGGCAACTGGGGATTTCGCGTGCCGCTGGCGGGACTGGCCGCTTCGCGCCACATGCCCCTGGTCTGGCTCTGGGGAGCGCTGGTGTTCGATCACCTGGCGCGAATGCTGCTGCTCGCGTTCGAGTTCCGGCGGGGGGGATGGAAGCGCCGCGCGCTCGCACGAGGCTGATCGCGGGCCGACACGACTGCTACCGCGAAGGAATCGGATGTCCGCAGACTGTCAGCGGCGATTGCGGTTGGAAATTTCCGCGACTGCCGCCGAGATGTCGTCGATGCGTGAAACCGATACCTGCACGGGCAGCAGCGCTTCGGCCAGCGCTCGCCTGGTTTCGCCGATGGTCACCGGCTGGTCGATCGCGACGACGATGCGCGCGATTTTCTCGGTGACGCGGGACAGCGCAGGGCGCAACTCGCCACCGAGGTCGTAGATCTTTTTCGGAGGACCGGGAGGGCGCACCGCCTGCTGCTGCAGCGTCTGGGCGGTTGCACCCGCCGCGGAGGCAGCCGCCGGCTGGTTGCCACCGCTCACCGTGTCCGCCGCCTCTGCCGACTCCTGCTGCTCGCCTGCGGCTTGCTGTTTCGCGGCGCTTTTCGCATCGGTGCTTGCAGAATCCGCATCGCGCGCCGCCTCCCCGTCCGTGCCGGGCTGGGGCCGGTGGATCACGACGCCTGGTCGATGGCGCGAATCGCGGTCGGCCATCGACTGCTGGGAATCCTTGCCGGCCGCGATGAGCGCCTCCATCAGGCGTCGCGCGGCCTGCGGCGGCACCGCCGGCGCTCCCGCAGCCGACGCTGCCTCCTCGAGCGAGTGCACTGCCGCATCGACGACGACGGCCTCCTGCTGCTTGTCCTCGATCGGTTTTCCCGCCTTGGCCTTGGCGTCGTAGACCAGCGGCATCAGCGACATTCTCTCTGCGATGGCCGAGGCGAGCGCAGCCAGCGGCTGCGCGGACGCGACCGGAGTATCGTCGGAAGACGATGCCGCCGGCGCTGCATCGCTGAAATAGTGCAAACGCAGACGCTGCAAGGTTCCGTCCTTCTCGCGCTCGAGAAGCCAGCGGTCCAGCTCGGCCGCGAGCGCGCCGCGATCGGCCGGCAGGAGGTAGACTTTGCGGTCCTCGGTCAGCGGACCGGTTCGAACGATATCACGCAATCCGGCCGACCAGACCCTCGCCTCGAAATTGTCGGTCACGATGCCGTCGAACGCGCGATCGAGCAGCGCCATGCGCACCGCCTCGTTGTCGGCGATCGCGGTGACCTGCGCTCGCCAGAACAGTCGCCTGGCCACCCCTTCGAGATAACCGCCCGCGTTGACGGCGATGTGCCGGGCAGGGCGGTTCAGCTCGTCGAATGTCGTGGCGCCCGAGCCCTTCCACGTGAGCGCGAGCGCGTGGGAAATGGCGACCGGGATGCTCGTGCGGCCGGCGATCGAGCGCTCGGCTTTCTGCGTGACGCCGCTCATCGCGACGTCGAAGCTGCCCGCCGCCAGCGTGGAGGCCAGGTCGGGCCAGCGAAAACGCTGGAACTCGAGCTTGTAGCCGCGGTCGCGGGCGAACTCCCGCGCGACCGCGACGTCGAATCCGTCGAGCGTTGCATCGCTTCCCGCTGCAGCGGGGCTGGCCTCGAAGCTGAACGGCGCGTAGTCGCCCGAAGTCGCTACGCGAAGCGTCTTCGTCGTCGAGTCGTCGGCACGGACCCACGACGGCAGTGCGGCGGCCAGCAGCACGAGGGCGACTCCGGTGCGCAAGAGCGGCGCGGTGCGCAGGAGCAGCGCGGTGCGCAGGATCGGTGCGGTTCGCAGGAGCGGTGCGGTGCGAAGGAGCGGTGCGGTGCGCAGGAGCGGCGCGGTGCGAAGGAGCAGCGTGGCACACCGATCGCGCGGGCCAGCCTTCTCGTGCGGCCTCATTTCCACCCGACGAGGTAGACGACCCATGCCGGGTCGGCATCGCCCCGGTCGCGCTTGCGGTAGATGCCGTTGCCTTCGCCGGTCTTGCGATCGGTGGCTTCCCAGTAAACTTCCGAAGAGGAGAACCCGGCCTCGGCCAGAAGCTCGCGCAGCTCGGGCAGGCTCCACAGCCGCCACTCGTAGCGGAACGCGTTGCGAAGCTCGGATCCGTCGCGAAACCGGAAGTGGATCGCGTAGCTGCAGTGGTGGGAGACGGGATCGAAGTCGCGGTGTTCCCAGACGTAGCGGAACCGGCCGAACCTGGTTTCCTCCTCGCGGTCGTCCTCGATCACTTCGGAGCCGCCGAGGACGTCCATGACGAGCATGCCTTCGTCGTCGAGGCAGCGGCGAACGTGACGGAAGTACGTACCGAGCGCCTCGCGGGTCTCGAAGCAGAAGTACGAGAAGTTCTGCGCGGCGATGACTTCGCTCTTCGACCTCGTCGTGCGCACGTCGCCGTGCACGAGGCGGATGCGCGAGCCCTGTCCGTTCTTGAGCTCGGCCCCGAAGCGCTGCGCCCCCCAGGCGAGCGGCTCTCCGTCGATGTCGACGCCGATCGCGCGGCGCGCCGGCGAGCTTCGAACCCATTCGTAGCAGACGGCGGCTGTACCGCAGAAGTCCTCACGCAGGGTGGTCGGGCGGCGCCCGTAGTGGCGGCGGAACGTGCGGTCGAAAAACGAAACTTCGACGTCGGGCGACTGCACCGCACGAATGTACAGGTCGTACTTGTCGGCCTGGTCGGCCATCGTCGGGCGGCGGGCGCTCTTCGGCGCTTTTGTGGCGGTTTTGCGGACTGGCGGACGTCGCATCGCGGGGCTCTGTAGCGGGAGCAGGCCCCCAAGCATAGCCGGCCTGTGCCGGAGGATGATTGGGGTCAGGCACCAGTCGGAGATGGGGTCAGGCACCAGAGAGACACGGAGTACGATTGGGGTCAGGCACCAGCGAGCTGGTGCCTGACCCCGCCTCAGGTCAGCGAGCGGTCGACCCTGCGGTCGACGGCTTCGAAGAAGCCGTTCAGCAGATGGAACACGAGCCAGCGCAGCGGCTCGGGAGGAAGAGCCAGCGTGCGCCGCTTCCACAGCACCGACCCGGGGCCGTCGCGCCCTGCCTCGAGGTCGGCGAGCATGCGCCCGGCATAGCTGGCCATCGCGATGCCGTGGCCGGCGTACGACATCGAGTACAGGATGCGGCCGGACCTGCCGGTGCGGCCGACGACGGGCAGGAAGTCGAGCGCAATGCCGATGCGGCCTCCCCACGCGGACGTCACTTCGATCTCGGCGAGCTCGGGAAAGCGACACCGCAGCACCGCTTCGAGCTTGAGCTGGATGCGCGCGTCACGGTCCGGCAGCAGCTTGCCGCCGTACCCGTAGCGCACGTGCTTGGAGCCGCCGACGATGCGGTTGTCGCGGGTCAGGCGCCAGCTCTCGAGCGCTTCGTGCGCGGTGTAAATCCCTTCGCGTCCTTGCCAGCCGATGCGCGCGAGCTGCTGCGAGGTAAGCGGCGCCGTCGCCAGCAGCTGCACGTACACCGGCAGCAGTCGCGATGTGATCGCGCGCGGCAGCTCCAGCGACAGCCCGTAGGCGTTGACGGCAAGGACCAGCAGATCACCGCGCGCGGTGCCCTCGCGCGTGCGCACGCGTGGTCGGGAGTCGTCGTCGATCGCGATGACCGGCGAGCGCTCGTGGATCTCGACTCCCGCCTCGAGCGCGGCGCGGCGAAGCCCGCGTACGTACAGGCCCGGGTGCAGGATGCCGCCGTGCGACTCGTGGAACCCGCGCACGAAAGAGCGCGGCAGTCCGCGCCGGAGCATTTCCTCCGGCTCCAGCAGCGTCCCGGGAAGACCGAGTACTCTTGCCGCTTCCGCGAGGCGATCGATGTTGCGGTACTGCTTCGGATGGGTAGCGGCGACGACGTTGCCGACCGGTTCGTACTCGCACTCGATGCAATGCTCGCGCATCAGCCGTTCCACTTCGGCGATTGCCGTGTCGGCCAGCGAGACGAAAAAGGAGGTCCGCTCGCGACCGAACAGCTTGAGAAGGGTAGGCACGTCCTTGCCGATCGTCGCGGTGAGATGCCCGGCATTGCGACCGCTGGCGCCGAAGCCGCAGGTGTTTCCCTCGAGCAGCACGACGCGGCGGCCCTCGCCGCGAAACGCGAGCGCGCTGCTGAGACCGGTGTAGCCGCCGCCGACGATGACGACGTCGGCAGTGAAATCGCCCTGCAGTGGCGCGGCAGTCTCGTGCGCGGCTGCCATCCACGGGCTGACGATGGTGGCCGGCACCCGCGCATCCCGTCCCTGCGTGTCTTCGTGAATGGGATCTCCGGCCATGGTGGCCGGAGTCTAGCAGGTTGCGGAAAAACTGCGGACCGACGTCCGTGCTCACTGGCGCGGGTCAGGGCATCCAGCTGCACGCAGTGGCGTACGTTGCTGGCCGCGGCGACGGCCAACCGCTAGGGTGCGCCACCATGGATTCGTTCGGCCTGTCCGACTTCTGGTTCCTCCCGTCCCTGGTCACTCGCGCGCCGGTTCCCGAGGATCTCGGCTCGGTGCAGACCATCGATGCGAAGGCCGAAGTGGCGCCGGCCAGCGTCGGCCTGGCGCACGAAGCAGTCGAGGAGATCTGGGACTCCGCGCTTCGCTGGTATCGCACCGGGATTCATCCGGCGATCTCCATCTGCATCCGCGTGCGTGGCGAGATCGTGCTCAAGCGATCGATCGGCCTGTCGCACGGCGGCGGCCCCGACGAGATCCCGGGAACGCCCAACGTCGAGGTGACGCCGGACACGCCGTTCAACGTCTTCTCCGCGTCCAAGCCGATGGCCGCGATGGTCATTCACCTTCTCGACCAGCGCCACCTGCTGCACCTGGACGATCCGGTCTGCGAGTACATTCCCGAGTTCGTCGAGCACAAGAAGGAATGGGTCACGATCCGCCACGTACTGACGCACCGCGCCGGAATTCCCGTCATTCCCGACGCGGCGCTCGACCTTGCCTACCTCGAGGACATCGACAACGCCGAGGCGATCCGCCTGCTGTGCGAGTCGCGGCCGATTTCGCGCGCCGGCGGCCGCCTGGCCTACCACGCCGTTACCGGCGGTTTCCTGATCGGCGAAATCGTCCGCCGCATCACCGGCAAGAACATTCGTGACGTGGTCGACGAGGAGTTCTGCAAGCCTCTCGGCTGGCGCTGGATGAACTTCGGCGTCAAGCGGCGCGACGTCGAGCAGGTGGCGACGAGCTATTTTACCGGGCTCCCGCTGGTTCCGCCGATGGGCGCCATCGTGCGGCGGGTGCTCGGCATCGATTTCGAGGAAGCCGTGCGCCTCTCGAACGACCCGCGCTACCTGATGGGCGTGCTTCCGGCGGCCAACCTCATCGCGACGGCCGACGAGCTTTGCGAGTTCTACCAGCTTCTCCTCAATGGCGGCACGCTTCGCGGGGAGCGCATCTTCGAGCCGCGCACCGTGTGGCGCGCGACGTCCGAGCAGTCCTACGGCGAGCTGGATTTCACTCTCGGAGTGCCGCTTCGCTACGGCATGGGCTTCATGCTCGGGGGGGAATGGCTGAGCCTCTACGGCTTCGACAGCGCGCACGCATTCGGGCATCTCGGGCTCACCAACATCGTCGGCTGGGCCGATCCGCAGCGTCACTTGACGTGCGCGATCATGACCAGCGGCAAGCCGGTGTTCTATCCGGAAATGCACCGCGGCGGGATGCTCGTCTACACGATCGCGTCCCACTGCCCGAAGGACGAATCGGTGCCGCCGCGCCCGCGCGAGGAGGCGCGGAGTCGTACCGGGCGCGATGCGGTCGCGGGGACGGCGAAGAAGAAGGGCGAAGGGCAGCGCCGCGCCAAGCGCCGCGCCAAGCGCGAGAAAGACGCGAAAAAGCCGAAGAAAAAGCCGAAAAAGAAAGCCTCCGCGCGGTGACGCGTACCGTTCTCTAGTACGCCTCGGCCAGGCGGGCACGGTGCCAGGTGGCGTCGCCCCACAGGAACTGGCTGTGCTGCTGGCGCTTGACCCAGATGTGCACGTCGCACTCCCACGTAAAGCCGATGCCGCCGTGCAGCTGGATCGATCGGCCCGAAAGAAACTTCGCGGCGTCGGAGGCCGCAGCTTTCGCCATGCGCGCCAGTCGCAGCGCATCGGCCGGCTCGTGGTCGACCGCACAGGCTGCGGCATAGACGAGGGAGCGCGCACGATCGAGGTCGAGCATCATGTTGACGATCGGATGCTTGACGGCCTGGAAGAAGCCGATCGCGTGATCGAACTGCTTGCGGGTGCGCGCGTACTCGGTCGTCGTCTGGAGCTGCCACTCGCCGGCGCCGCAGATGTCGGCGGCCACCAGCGTGAGAATCGACGGCAGCGCTTTCGCGAGCGCTTCGTCGGCGAGCTTTGCCGGTGCGACCACGTGGTCCGGCTTCACGTCGACGCCCTGCAAGCGCACGCTCGCCTGGTCGCGCGTAAGGTCCGCGATGCGATCGGGGTCGACCGAGACCCCCGGCGCGTCGGCCGCGACGCGCGCGAGAATCGCGCCGCCCTTCGATTGCGCGGACACGACGAAGAACGCCGCCTTGCGAGCGTCCTGCACGAAATGGGCAACTCCGTCGAGCACGAAGCCGTGATCGATGCTGGTGGCGGTGACGTCCGCGTCCGCAGTCTCCCACGACGCAGCCTCTCCGGTCGTCGCCAGCGAGGCGGCCGCCCCGCCGGCGATCTCGGCGAGCGCGGCGTGCGCCGCGGCAGTCTCGCAGGCCTTGAGCACCTCGGTCGCACACAGCGTCGACAGCAGCGGTGACGGAAATGCCGCACGGCCGGCTTCCTCGACGACCGATGCCAGCGCGACCAGGGGCAGCGCGACTCCGCCGTCGTCTTCGGGGATCCCGAGACCGGTCCAGCCGAGCGCCACGGCGTCGCGCCACAGCTTCTGGTCCCAGGCAACGGGCTGCACCGGGGATTCGTAAGCGCTGTGGTGGTCGTGCGCGACGAGGGTGCGCAGGCGATCGACCGGGAGGTTGTCCTTGAGGAAGCGGCTCGCCTGGTCGCGAACCATCTGCTCGTCGGGTCCGAATCCGAAATTCTTCGGCTGTGCCATCGCTGTCTCCTACTTCGACTTGGCCATGCCGAGCACGCGCTCGCCGAGGATGTTGCGCTGGATCTCGTTGCTGCCGGCGGCGATCGTGAACCCGTACGAATTCAGGTACGCCAGCGGCCACTGGCCTCCGTCGGGCGCACGGTGATCGCCGAGATAGAGGCTCGCCCAGGCGCCCTCGATCTCGAGAGCCGTGGCTGCGATGTCCTGCATCAGCTCGCTCGTCAGCACTTTCTGCTGCAGCGGCAGCCTCAGCGGCTGCTCGCACAGCGACTCGACGCGGGCGCGGCGCGACGTCTGGCGGAACCCCTCCGCGCGGATCGCAAGCTGCATGACGTGGTCGCGCAGCACGGCGTCGTCCCATGCGGTCTTTCCGCCCGGCCGCCTGGTCGCCTTCGCCAGGCGCACGAGCTGGCGCACGCGCTCGTCGATGGAGATGCCGCCGCCCGAGCCGGCGCCCTCGGCGGCGCCGCGCTCGTAGGTGAGCGTCGTCATCGCGACGTTCCAGCCCTTGCCGACCTCGTCCAGGCGCATCTTGTCGGGAACGACGAGATCTTCGAAAAGCACTTCGTTGAAGCCGGTTTCGCCGGTGATCTTGATCAGCGGACGCACCGTGACGCCGTCGGTGCCGCTGATCGGCACGACGAAATACGTGAGGCCCTTGTACTTGTCGTCGCTGCTCGTGCGCGACAGCAGGATCATCCAGCTCGCGAAATGGGCGAGGCTGGTCCACACCTTGTGTCCGTTGATGATCCAGTTGTCCCCGTCACGCACGGCGGAAGTCTGCACGCCCGCAAGATCGCTGCCGGCGCCGGGCTCGGAAAATCCCTGGCACCAGATCTCGTCCGAGGAGAGCAGCGGCGGAAGGTAGCGCCGCTTCTGTTCCTCGGTGCCGTGCACGAGGATCGTCGGCGCGGCCATGTTGAGGCCGATGATGTTCAGCATGTAGGGCACGCCCGCGCGTCCCATCTCCTGGATCGCGATCGACTGCAGGCCCTTGTGGCCATGGCCGCCGTACTCCTTCGGGTAATCGGTGCCGACCAGGCCCGCGCCGTGGCACTTCTTCTGCCAGTCGTGCAGGTAGCGGAACTGATCGTCGGTCATCACCTCGATCGCCGAGATCGGCAGGCGGAACGACGGCGGGGCAGGGCGGTTCTCGGCGAGCCAGCGCCTGCAGTACTCGCGGAACTCGGCTTGTTCCTTCGTATCGGTTCTCTCGGCCATGTCGTGCTCCTGTTCGTCGGCTGCGAGAAGTCGTTGCGTACGAGCGGCCCGCAGAGGCTCCCGGTTGCGTCGAAGTGTCTACGATGCGCGCGGCGCCGGTGCACGCGCGGCCGGCCTGGCTGTCGTCGAGACGTCGTAAAGCACGCCGGAGCCGGTGCTTTCGCCGGAGACTTGCGTGAGCGTCGCTCCGCGCAGCGCCAGGGTGTGCTCGGTCCATCCCGGCACCGGAGAGTAGAGCAGGAAGCTCGCATGACTGCGCAGGAAGTCGTCCAGCGGTCGCACGGGCACCGGTGCCCAGCGGGCGAGGGCCACGTAGCCGGAGTCGATCGTGTCGCGCCCCGTGTCGCGAAGCTGGCCAACCGGATCGGCGACGTAGAGGACGCGGCCCTTCTCGTCGTCGGGAGCGTAGTACCAGTACGCCAGGTAATCGGCGCCGCCGGTAACGACGATCTCGCGGCCTGCCTGCAGCTGCTGCGCGAGCATCGGATGCGTCAGATAAGGATCGCGCCACAGCGGCGGATGGAAGGCCTCGATGCTCGTGCCGACGAACCCTGCCGCCACCGCGGCGGCAAACAGCGCAGTCCCCGGGCCGCGGTCGGACGTGAGCACCCATATTGCGACGGGAATCACGATGGCAAGACCAGCCGATGTGAACGTCGCGTAGCGCTGGTCGAAGACCTGCAGGAAGTATCCGAGCAGCGCACAAAGCGCCGGCAGCGCAAGGCACACGGCGCCGGCCGCGATCTCGTGAAGCGGCACGCGCAGCGGCCACGTGCGCGAGCGCAGGCGCCGCAACGTCTGGACTGCCGCGAGGAGGAGCAGCAGGGCGATGACGACGTGCGGAAGCCCGAAGTCGGCGTGCAGGTACGGGTAGATCCCGGCGACGCCCGGCTTCTGCGGGCGTGCCCAGAAGGCCGGCCGCTGGGACGCGGCGGCTTCTGCGAGCGGCAGCAGTCCGAGCATCGCGACGCCGGCGATGCCCATCGCCAGCCACGGCGCCTTTTCGAGGCGACGGCCGCGCAGCTGCCGTACGCCTTCGCCGACCGCGACCGGCAACAGCGCAAGGACGAAGTAGTAGTGCGTCCAGACTCCGGCGGCCAGGGCGATCGACATCAACGCCAGGTTGGCCGCTGCGCGACGGCCGGCTGCAGCCTCCGACCAGCCGAGCAGCACGAGTGCGAACCACGCGACGGTCAGGCTGTAGCCGCGGGCTTCGGTCGCAAAATGCCAGGCCTCGGTCGACGCGAGCGCGAGCACCGCCGCAAACGCGACCAGCGCGCCGGCTCGTCGCCGAACCATCGCGAACACGACGACCGCGGCGACCAGGAACGCGGCCATCGACGGCAACCGGGTCGCGATGTGTCCGACTCCAACGACAGGCCGGACAAGGTGCGTGAGCGCGGTGAACAGGGGCGGGGAGAGATCCACGCCGTCGATCGAAGCCCGCCACAGCGTTGCCGGCGGCATCGCCGATGCGAGCACGGTGTAGATCTCGTCGTGCCAGAACGCCTTGTCGCGGGACGCGACGACCATCAACACGAAGAGCCAGCCGACGAGCAGCGCGAGCAGCACGCGCTGCCACCACTGCAGGGCACCGGTCATCGCGCGAACATGCGGCATCGAAAAAGCGGCTGCAGCGCGGTGCGCGCAGGAGCAGCGCCAACTGGCAGACAGTCCCCCTCCTGTCAACCGCAGCGGTGGGGGCAGCCAGCGCCAGGGCCGGGTACCGCAGTGCCGGGCACCGGCATCAGCGTTTCAATTGCTTCTCGACGAGCTTATGGGCAAAGCGGCCGCCATGCCGATGCGCCGCAGCGTCGTTCTGTTCCTGGTGGCGGCGCTGGCGCTGCGCCTGGCGTTCGTGCGCTGGCTCACGGTGCCCGCGCCGCAAATCTACGCCGACGCGATGTGGTACCACGCCGCCGCGGAGCAGCTCGCGGCCGGGCTCGGCTACATCCATCACTTGACGCGACAGCCGACAGCCGCCTGGCCGCCGGGTTATCCTGCGATCCTCGCAGCCGTCTATCGCGTGTTCGGCTCCGACCCGTCACGGGCCTATCTGCTCAACGTCGTTGCGGGGACGGCGACGTGCTGGGTGGCCGGTCGCATCGCGGTGGCAGTCTCGAGACCGGCAGCCGCTGCGGTCACGGTCGCGCTCGTCGCACTGTTCCCGAGCCAGCTGCTTTTCTGTTCGCTCGTGATGAGCGAGACGGTGTTCACGCTGCTGCTTTGCATCCTGGTGCTCGCGGCGATCCTGCTCGTGCAGAACAGTGGCGCGCGACTCGACGGGCGCGCGCTACGCGGCTGGATCGTCTGGGGAATCGGCGTCGGCCTCGCCTCGCTGGTTCGCGCCGAGGCTGTCGTCCTCCTGCTCGTGCCTCCGCTCGTGCTGGTTACCACCAGCAACGTGAAGCATGGGGAGGCGACCAGCACGATAGATCCTCGCACTGCGGCGTCGCGCGCCGGCGCGGCCTTGGCGTTATTTCTCCTGACAGCCATCGGTGCGGCCACTGCCGAGCTGCCGTGGCTCGTTCGCAACGCGCTGCTGTTCGGACGCTTCGTTCCGGTCAGCACCAGTTTCGGCCGCACGCTGCTGATCGGGCACAATCCCGTCGCCGAAGGCGACATGAACCTTTACTCGCCGGATCCCGCAGCCGACCACCGCGATCTCGTCTCCGGCGGTGCGGCCGGCGAGCTTGCCGTCGACCAGCGGCGCGAAGCGGCGGCGCTCCAGTACATCCGCGAGCACCCCGGGCGCGAGATCGTCCTCGAAGGCAAGCGGCTTTTCCTCATGTATCGCGCCGACCGCGTGTGGGGAGAATGGTACCGCCCTGCACCCGGGTCGCCGGCGACGCCGTCCGTCGTCGATGCGCTGGGCCGCGCGAGCAACATATTCTATTGGGCCGTGCTGCTGCTTGCGGTGCCGGCTGCCGTCAGGATGCTGCGCGATCGCGACGGTCCGGAATTGGTGCTGATCGTCACGCTGCTGGTGTGGACGGCGTTTTTCGTGATCGTCCTTTACGGGTCCGAGCGCTTCCATTTTCCGCTGGTGCCGCTGCTGTGCGTGCTTGCCGCCGACACGATCGTCACGACGACTCGCCGCTTCGGCCTGCACCAGTGATCTCGATGTCGACGACGAGCCCGTGGTGGTCCGAGTACGGCTCGTCGGCCGCATCATTGAGGATCAGGCGCGTGCTCGAGCGCGCGGAGCAATTGCGTGGGAGCCGCGCGATCGCATAGTCGATCCACGCGGCGCTCGAACGCGTTGGATAGTTCGTGACGGCTCCGGTGCCCTGCGCATCCGTCGTCAGGTCGGTGCCGAGTGGAGCGACCAGCAGCGGGTATTCCTCGTCGGTCGCCGGAGTGTTGAGATCGCCGCAAACCAGGATCGGCGTAGCCGCGCCGATCTCGTCCATCCATCTGGCCAGCTCGCGAAGCTGCGCAACCCGCACCTGGCGGTACGGCTGGCCGGGATAGCGCGACTGCAGGTGCGTTGCCGCCAGGCAAAGGGGACCGCCGGGGCCGTCGAGCGCGACGAAAAGCGCTCCTTTTCCCGCTGCACCGTCGCCCTGCCACAGCTTCCACGCGGGTGCCTGCAGCGAATAGCGGCGAAAGCGCGGGCGCGCGGTTGCTCGCCAGTTTCCGTTGTCGCGCACGAGGCATAGCAAGCCTCCGGCTGCGACCGTCGCCGGCGCACGCACGAAGAACGGAAGATACGACGGCAGCTCGCGGCACAGCAGGCGCACCGAGCCGCCCCACGCTTCTTCGAACGTGACGAGGTCCGGCGCTTCGCGCGCGACTTGGGCGGCGATGCGACGAAGGCGCGCGCGACGCTTCCTTGTCAGTGGTGCAGGAAGACCGTGAACGTTCCACGCCAGCAGACGCAGGTTCACGGTGCTAGCCCGACCGCTCTCAGATGTGGATCGCGCGCCCGTCGACGCCGAGTGCCGCTTCCTTGATCGCTTCGGCCAGCGTCGGATGGGCATGGGCGGAGCGCGCGATGTCTTCTGCCGTCGCACCGAACTCGATCGCGACCGCGGCTTCGGCGATCAGCTCCGAGGCGTTCGCGCCGACGATGTGGATGCCGAGCACCGCATCGGTGGCCGCGTCGGCGACGATGCGCACGGCGCCGTCGGTCTCGCCGGTGCACCGCGCGCGCGGCGTCGCCGTGAACGGGAAGGTGCCGACCTTGACGTCGTGGCCTGCTGCGCGGGCGGCCTCCTCGCCGAGTCCCACCGTGGCCAGCTCCGGCCACGTGTAGACCACCGACGGGATTGCCGAGTAGTTGACGTGGCCTGCCACGCCCGCGATGCGCTCGACGCACGCGATGCCTTCTTCGGAAGCCTTGTGCGCGAGCATCGCGCCGGCGACGACGTCGCCGATTGCGAAAATGCCGGGTTTACTCGTCTCGAAATGCTCCGAGACGCGGATGCGGCCGCGCTCGTCCGCATCGATGCCGACCTCGGCCAGGGCGAGCCCGTCGGTGAACGCGCGTCTTCCGACGGCGACGAGCACGACGTCCCAGGTATCGTCGCTGCGCTTGCCGTCCTTGCCCTCGAGCGTGACCTTGACGCCCTTGCCGGAGACCGCGGCGGCCACTGCGCTGGTCTGCAGCAGGATCTCGATGCCCTGCTTCTTCAGCGAGCGCTCGAGAAGCTGGGCACTCCTGCGGTCGGTGCCGGGCACGATCTGGTCCATCAGCTCGACGATGCGAACGCTCGCGCCGAGGCGGCTCCAGACCGATCCGAGCTCCAGGCCGATGGCGCCGCCGCCGACGACGAGCATGCGCTGCGGCACGGCATCGAACGACAACGCTTCGGTGGAGTTCACGATGCGCTTGCCGTCCACCGGAAGATGCGCAAGCGAGATCGGTACGCTGCCGCTCGCAATGAGAATGTTCGCGGTTTCCAGCTCGGCGTCGTTCAGTCCCGTGACCTCGACGATGCCGTCGGGCGGCGCCGCCGCGATGGTCGCGTTGCCGTGCCAGACGTCGATCTTGTTCTTCTTCATCAGGCCCTGCACGCCGCGCGTCAGGCCGTCGACGACCGTGCGCTTTCGCGCCATCATCGCACCGAGATCCAGCGCAACGTCGCCGGCCTTGATGCCGTGCACGGCGAGGCCTTCGCGTGCCTGCGCGTACAGTTCGGAGGATTCGAGCAGCGCCTTGCTCGGGATGCAGCCGACGTTGAGGCAGGTGCCGCCGAGCGTGCCGTCTTTTTCGACGATCGCGGTCTTCAGGCCGAGCTGGGATGCGCGGATCGCGGCCTGGTATCCGCCCGGTCCGGCTCCGATGACGACGAGATCGTAACGCTGTCTGGCCATGTTTCCCCCGTTGGGGCAGCGAAACTGCCCGCTGCGGCGCGCAGGGCGCCGTCAGATCTCGAGCAGCAGTCGCGAAGGATCCTCGACACGCTCCTTGACGCGCACGAGGAAGGTGACGGCTTCGCGGCCGTCGACGAGGCGATGATCGTAGGAGAGAGCCACGTACATCATCGGCCGGATCACGATCTGGTCGGCAACGACGACAGGCCGCTTCTCGATCTTGTGCATCCCGAGAATGCCGCTCTGGGGCGGATTGAGGATCGGCGTCGACAGCAGCGACCCGAACACGCCGCCGTTGGAGATCGTGAACGTGCCGCCGGAAAGGTCGGCCACTTCGAGCTTGCCGTCACGGGCAAGGGCGGCCAGGCGCCCGATCTCGCGCTCGAGGCCGGCCAGCGTCATCGCGTCCGCGTTGCGGACGACCGGGACGACCAGTCCGCGCTCGGTCGATGCCGCAATGCCGAGATGCACGCTCTTCCTCGTTACAACCTCGTCGCCATCGATCTGCGCCGCGACCATCGGCACGTCGCGCAGCGCAAGGATGCATGCGCGCGCGAAGATCGACATGAACCCGAGCGAGACTCCATGGGCCTTCTGGAACGTTTCCTTGTGACGCGCGCGAAGCTCCATCGCGGCGCTCATGTCGATTTCGTTGAACGTCGTCAGGATCGCGGCGGTGTGCTGGGCCGCGACGAGGCGGTCGGCGATGGTGCGGCGAAGACGCGTCATGCGGGTGCGCTCTTCGCCGTCGTCGGCAGTAGAACGCTGCTGCACGGTCGCGGCGGGGGCCGGCGAAGGCGCAGCTTCGCGGCCCCGCGTTTCCACGGCGGCCGCAACGTCGCCCTTGGTCACGCGTCCGCCGGGGCCGGTTCCGCGTACGGAAGACGGATCGACGTCCTGCTCTTCGGCTGCACGCCGGGCGGCGCGGCCGAGGCGAGGAGCGGCCGAAGAAGCGGCCGCCGGTGAAGGCGTCGCCGCAGGCGGCGCAACCCTCGCGGCAGCGGCGCTCGCCGCAGCCGCAGCGGGAGCGGCAGCAGGCACAGCAGCAGGCATCGCAGAAGGCCCAGCCGTTGCCGGCGCCGCCTTTGCGCCCGCACTGTCCCGGCGCGCGGCCGCTGCCTTCGGGGCAGCCTTTGCGGCGTCTGCTTCCTCGATGCGGGCGAGCACTTCGCCGATCTTTACGACGGCGCCCTTGTCGCGAAGAATCCGCAGCACTCCGGCGGCGGGCGACGGCAACTCGACGGTGGTCTTGTCGGTTTCCAGCTCGACGATGATCTCGTCGACGGCCACGGCATCGCCGTCGGCTTTGCGCCACGCGAGGACCTCGGCCTCGGTGATCGACTCTCCGAGCTGCGGGACGACGACGTCAGCCGGCATGGCTCACCCACGAGACCGACTGTGCACGGCTCGGGCGAAACGCGTTGTCGAGCATCTGCCTCAGCTCGGCCTGGTGCTTCTTGTAGGAGCCGGTGGCGGGACTGGCCGCCGCTTCGCGGCCCACGTAGTAGAGCATGCGCTGGTCGTCGAAAATCATGTGGTTGCGATCGAAGATGAAGCGCCACGCGCCCATGTTCTTCGGTTCTTCCTGTACCCAGTCCACTTCGGTCGTGGCCGGATAGCGCGACAGCACTTCGCGGATCTCGGCGAGGGGGAAGGGGTAGAGCTGTTCGACGCGCACGATCGCGACGTCGTGGATGTTGCGCTCGGTGCGGTCGGCGACCAGGTCGTAGTAGACCTTGCCGCTGCACAGCAGTACGCGACGCACGTGCTCGCGATCGATGTCGCCGGTCTCGTCGAGCACCAGGCGGAAGTCGACGTCGGTGAAGTCCTCGATCGTCGAGACGCAGAGGCGATTCCTCAGCATGCTCTTCGGGCTCATGATGACGAGCGGCTTGCGGAAGTTGCGTTTCACCTGGCGGCGCAGCACGTGGAAGAGCTGGGCCGGGCTGGTCAGGTTGCAGACCTGGATGTTCTGCTCGGCGCACAGCGTAAGGAAGCGCTCGAGGCGGCCGCTCGAATGCTCCGGGCCCTGGCCTTCGTAGCCGTGGGGCAGCAGCAGCACGATGCCGTTGGTGCGCTGCCACTTCGATTCGGCCGAGGCGATGAACTGGTCGATGATGATCTGGGCGCCATTGGCGAAATCGCCGAACTGGGCTTCCCAGACCACGAGGTTTCGCGGGTCGGCCGACGCGAAACCGTACTCGAAGCCGAGTACGCCGGCTTCCGACAGGTTGCTGTCGATCAGGTAAAAGCGGCTCTGCTCGGCGCTCATGTGGTCGAGAGGCACCCAGATCGAGCCGTTCTCCATGTCGTGGAGCTCGGCCTGGCGGTGGCTGAACGTGCCGCGGCCGGAATCCTGCCCGGAAAGGCGCACGCAGGTGCCCTCGAGCAGCAGCGTGCCGAGGGCGAGCATCTCGCCGCAGCCCCAGTCGATTCCCGCTCCCGAGAACACCATGTGCGTGCGCTCGGTGTAGAGCTTCGCGATTTTCGGGTGGGGCGTGAAGCCGTCGGGCTTGACGGCCACCGTGCGCGCGACCTCGCGAAGCAGGTCCGCCGACACGCGCGTCGTCGCCGACCAGTCTTCGCCCGCCCACGTGATCCCCTTCCAGACTCCGCCGAAGGAGAACACCTGCTGCTTGGGCATGAAGTCGCGCGCGTAATCGAGGGCCTTGTTGAACTCGGTGTCGATGCGCTCGACGATGTCGGAGACGCCGCGCTCGTCGAGCACGCCTTCGCGCACGAGGCGGTCGGCGTAGACGCGCGACACCGGCGGCATCGATGCGATCTTGCGGTACATCAGCGGCTGCGTGAACGTCGGGTCGTCGAGCTCGTTGTGGCCGTGGCGCCGGTAGCAGACGAGATCGACGAGCACGTCTTCGCGGAAGCGCGAGCGGAACTCCGCCGCGATGCGGCCCACCTGCACGACCGCTTCCGGATCGTCGCCGTTGGCGTGAAGCGTCAGCGCCGAAATCAGCTTGGCGACTTCGGTGGGATAACGCGTGAAGCGGTAGTCTTTGGGCGAAGTGGTGAAGCCGATCTGGTTGTTGACGATCAGGTGGATCGTGCCGCCGGTACGGAACGCGTCGAGCTCCGACAGGCCGAGCGTCTCCATGACGATTCCCTGGCCCATGAATGCCGCGTCGCCATGCATCAGCAGCGGCAGGACCATGCTGCAATCGGAATCGGCCAGGTAGTGCTGCTTTCCGGCGACGATGCCTTCGGCCACCGGGTTGATCGCCTCGAGATGGCTCGGATTGAACAGCAGCGACAGGTGGATGTCGGAACCGGACCTGGTGCGGTGATCGCGCGAATAGCCGAGGTGGTACTTGACGTCGCCGTCGCCCTGCACGCTCTCGGCGAGGAAGTTCCCCTCGAACTCGGAGAAGATCATCTCGTAAGGCTTGCCGAGGATGTGCGCGAGCACGTTGAGGCGCCCGCGGTGCGGCATGCCCATCACGACTTCGCGCGCGCCGAGGCGTCCGCTCTCCTCGACGATCTGGTGCGTGAGCGGCACCAGCGACTCGGCGCCTTCGAGCGAGAAGCGCTTGGCGCCGACGTACTTCTTGTGCAGGAACTGCTCGAACATGTTCGCGCGCAGAAGCTGGTCGAGGATCTCGATGCGCTCGGCCTCGCTCAGGCCCGGGCGGTTGCAGGAGGGCTCGATGCGCTCCTGGATCCACTCGCGCCTCTCCTTGCTCTGGAAGTACATGTACTCGATCGCGACCGTGCCGCAGTACGTCGCGCGCAGGTGCTCGATCAGCTCGCCGATGCGCACGACGGGCTTGGCCTTGAATCCCGGCACCTCGACCGCGCGCGAAAGATCGGCTTCGCTCAGCCCGAATTGCGAAAGCTCGAGCAGCGGATGCGAAGGCTGGTTTTGGCCGAGGGGATCGAGGTCGGCGATGAGGTGGCCGAGCTCGCGGTACGAGTGGATCAGGTCGAGAACGCTCGCCGTTGCCAGCGTTGCCGCGCCGCGGCGCGAGGGCCGAGGCGTTTCCTCTGCAGCAGGCGCCGCCTGTGCCGCTGCCGGCGAGCCGCCCGCCAGATCGAAGCCGGCGAAGAACAGGCGCCAGTCCTCGCCCACCGACGAGGGATCGGCAAGGTACTTTCGGTACAGTGCGTCGACGTAGTCGGCGTTGGAGATGTTTGCGAAATCGGGCTTGCTCATGACCTGGTTGCGCCGCTGGAGCCGGCGCGGACTTTGCGTAGACGTCGTGCACTCACCGAATCTGGGATGGTCCCGATTTGCCGGTGCGACGCAGGGCGCCCATTTTAAGCGGCATCGCGCTGTGGTTGCGAGCAGGCGCCGGCCGGCTGCCGCATCGAGTCGCGCAGCGATCGTCACCGCTGGCAGCCGCAGCGCCGCGGCAACGCGATCCGATTAGCGAGGCTTACGGTAAAGCCTGAGAAACCTTATGCTTTTTGGTGCGAGGGTCGCCCGGAGTTCCGGATGAAAACGACGAAGACATTCACCCGTCCCGAATTGAGGCAGCTGCGGCAACGCCTGGCCGAGGAGCCGGACTCGATCGCCGGCTCCGTCGACATCATCCAGGCGTTGCTCGACCAGGCGGAGTACGGCCTCGACTGCGCCGCGCTGCTCGAGGAAGCGGTGCGCTTTCCGGCCGAACCGTACACCGACGCCGAGGCCCTGGTCGCGAGGCTGACCGACGGTTTCAATGCGATCTGGAACCGCCACCATTGGTCGGCGGCCTGAAATTTCATACTTGAGACCAGCGCCGGTCCGGGTCACACTGCCGGTTCGTGCCCGTCCGGCTGCCGAATGGGGCCACCACCAACGATTTCCGCCGGATAGCCGCCGGCCGTGAAGGACACCGTGAAGCTCGAAACCGAGTTCGTGAGCCGCAGGGGAAGCTGGAAGAGCGCACTGGTTGCCGCTGCGACGGTCGCGATCGTGACCGCCGGCGGCCCGATTCTGGTCCTGCCCGCCCTGGCCGCCAAGGGCGACTGCTCCCAGCCGCTTTCGAGCGGGACCGGCCCATCGGCTGCCGACTGCGGTTTCGTCCTGCAGGCCTCGGTCGGATCCAAGACCTGCGAGCTGTGCGTCTGCGACGCCAACGGCAGCGGCACGCTGACCACCGTGGACGCGCTGGTCTGCCTCAAGGTCGCCGTCGGGCAGAACGTTGCCCTGTCGTGCCCGAGCTGCTCGTCAGGTACATCGACGACGACGACCCTGGTCGAGCGCGTATCGACGACCTCCACGTCCACGACGTCGACGACGACGACGATGCCCTTGCACTGCTCGAGCAATTCCGACTGTTCGTCGCTTCCGACCGCCTTCCGCTGCAACCCGAACGACGAGCTTTGCGAGAAGCCGTGCTTCAAGAACATCGACTGCCACGATTTCTACGAGTGCAACCTGACGACGCACTACTGCCAGGCCCCCGCTCCGCTATTCTGACCGCTCGCCGGCCCCGGCCTGCGATCTACCGTTTTCTCGTACGCCTTCGCATGCCAGCATGAGGGCATGAATCTCCTTGGCGCGGCCGGCCCCGGCCCCTGCAGCGAGCTGTCGGCCCTCCACGGGCTGCCGCTGATCGGGACCGCCGGCTGTTATGACGCGGTGCTGGCCTTCGAGCTTGCGCCGCCGTGGACTCCGCGCCTGGCCGGCTCGCGTGCGTCGGATGCCGCGCTCGATGCGGCCATCGCAAGGACGGGGCGCGAATCGAAGCGGGTGCGCCTTCTCGCGCTGGAGCCGGACGGAGAGCCCGACCGCGCCCGCATTCTCTGGTTCACGCGGCAGCCGGGTTCGTTCGAGCGCTTCGAGAGGCGCGAGTACATCGCCCTGCGCCGCGACCTCGGCGCTTCGATCGAAAGGCTGACGCTCACCGGCTCTCTCGCCGAAGGGCGCGTCGAGGTAGCCGACGCCGCCCGCGACATCCTCGTCTGCACGCACGGCGCACGCGACGCGTGCTGCGGACGATTCGGCTATCCGCTCTTCGTTCGCTTCTCGCAGCTCGCGCGGCGGCATAGCGACGTGCGCGTGTGGAGGACGAGCCACCTCGGTGGTCATCGCTTCGCCCCGACGTTGATCGACCTGCCGAGCGGACGCCTTTTCGGCCGGCTCGGCGGCGACGATGCCGAAGCGGTGCTCGACGGCGGCAGCGCGCTGCTGTCGCGCGTGGAGACGATCTATCGGGGGCGCTGCGCGTTGCCGGAGGCCGCGCAGATCGTCGAGAGACGGCTCTGGCTCGAGATCGGTGAGAGCATCGAGAACGCGACGCTGGCGTGGCAGGTCGAGCCGAGCGGGGATCGCTGGAACGTCCGTCTCGAAGCGATCTGCGACGGTGGACGCCGCCATGCCGTGCAGGCCGTGGTCGAACGCGCCGCGAGCCACGCGATCACCACGCCCACGAGCTGCGGCCGCGATCCGGAGTCGGAAGCGCCGTGGAATCTGGTCGCGTGAGCGGAGCGACGCGCACGCGAAGGCCGCGTCGTGTCGAGAACGTGCCTCGCGCCGCGGCAGCCGCGCTGCCAAATTGAGAAAGGGTGAGAATGGGTGAGAATGCGTGTGATCGGCGTCATTCTACTCGTCATTGTTGCCGTGATTGCCGCTGTGCCGTGGATCGTCGGCGGCGAGTCGAAGACGCTCGACGATGATGCGAGGCGCGGCGCGCCCGGCGACTTCGTGCGTCTCGAAGACGGCTACACGTTCTATTCGCTCGAAGGGCCTGCCCCGGCCGAAGTCGTCGTCTTCGTGCACGGCCTGAACTCGCCGTCCTACATCTGGGGCGACCTCGTGCAGATGCTGCGGGACAACGGTTACCGCACGCTCGTCTACGACCTGTACGGACGAGGGTGGTCCGACCGTCCGTGGACCGACTACGACCTCGACCTGTTCGACCGCCAGCTGGGCGGCCTTCTTCGCAGCCTTGGTCTTGGCGGGAAAGTGCACCTGGTCGGGCTGTCGATGGGCGGCATCATCTCGTCGGAATTCACGCTGCGGCATCCCGACGCTGTCGCGAGCTTGACGATGGTGGACCCCGGCGGATTTCGCATTGCCGTGCCGGGAGGATCGCATCTGCTCACGATGCCGATCGTCGGCGACTGGCTGATCCAGGTGATCGGTGAACGCGTGCTGATGGCAGGGCAGGCGGCCGTCGTGCACGACAAATCGCTCGTTCCCGGTCTGCTCGAGCGATTCCGGCCCCAGCTCGAGTTTGCCGGTTACAAGCGGGCCTTCCTTTCGACGCTGCGCCACGTCCCGCTGTCGG
Organism: Candidatus Binatia bacterium; assembly: GCA_036493895.1. NCBI lineage: Bacteria > Candidatus Binatota > Binatia (SeqCode) > Binatia bacterium. Next base: position 62,735 of record DASXOZ010000017.1, read on the forward strand.
ATTTCACCGCACGTTATCGCGAGCTTGCGGCATCCCCGGTGCCGATCGAGATCTTCTGGGGACGCCAGGACGAAGTGGCTCCGGCCAGCGGTGCCGACGTCGCCGCGACGCTGATTCCGAAGGCGACGATCCAATTGATCGACGATGCGGGCCACCTTTCGCACTACGAAAAACCGAAGGAAGTAGGCCAGGCGCTGCTTCGATTCCTCGCGGACGTGCATGCGCCGAAGCAGACCGGAAACGCCCCGAAGCAGGCCCCGTCGCACATCGGAAATGCGCCGGCTCGCGGCAGCGACAGCGGAGGCAGCGAAACGGACTGATTGGACTCCGCGAGGGATTTTTCCTAGCTTTGCCCTCTTTGATGCCCGCAAATCCGGTGCTCCAGAGGCAGCCGGCACGCGGTGGGCGTAGCTCAGTTGGTAGAGCCCCGGATTGTGGTTCCGGTTGTCGCGGGTTCAAATCCCGTCGCCCACCCCATCTTTTTCGTGCACGCGGCGATGTTGCCCTTCGGACGGGCATCGGGTAGCAGAGCCGGCCTGTGGGTGCGTAGCTCAGTTGGTAGAGCAGCTGACTCTTAATCAGCGGGTCCCTGGTTCGACCCCAGGCGCACCCACCACTTTTTCTTTCCAGATCCGTAAAGTTAAGCGGCTTCCGAACCGGGTTGAGGCAAAAGGCCTCAACCCGGTTCGGCGGTTGTCACCCGCATAGTCACCGGTCGCTGTGCGACGCCGCACTCTCCGAACTCATTGCTCGCCGTTAGCTCAGCGTCTCGCTCCGTCTGGCCAGCGTCGCAGCAGGCCCCGAAGTTCCGCGCCCGGCGTAGGGTTGGCCGCAGGAACGATTCGTAACGCCCGAGAGCAGACTGGTACGCCGCCGATGTCGTGCCCTACCGCAGCGATTCGGCTGCCTGGAATCCATTAGTCTGACACTTCGAGCGGTGGCGCTCACCGTCAAGTGGCCTGGATCACCGCACGTTCAAACTCCCGTGGACTCGCCGTCAATCGATGTGACAATGATACGGGGCAAAGCCATGGACGGCTTCGCCGGATCGTCGGGCGGAGTTGGTTGGGAGGACGGGCCCATGAACACTCGGTTTCGCGAAGTCGGGATTAGCGCGGCGGTCCTTACGCTGGCCGGCGTCCTTGGCGGCTGTAACAACGGCAGCGGGGCAGGGCTCGTCAATCTGTTCTTCGGAATCAACGGAAGCGGCAGTTGCAGCAGCGTCATCGTCGACGTGAACTTGACCGAGGCCAGCGCCACCATCGCGCACAGCCGGGACGGTAGCCCGAGGTGTACGATCAATCCCGTACTCGCTGGCTGCACCCTTGGTGTGGTGGAAACGAGCGACGGCGATCACCGCGCGACGGTCTCGGGTACCAGCTGCACCATTTCCGCCGTCACGAGCCTGTTCAGCTGCGAGTTTGAGGATGTCGACATCTCCAAGCTCCAGGATACGGCCAGCTCCCAGTGCGCCTGCAAGACGGCCGGCTGCGACACCACGCCCCCGGTCTGCATCAGCCCGACTCCGGATCCGACATCGTGCGAGAACTGCACGAACGGCATCGACGACAACGGCAACGGGCTCATTGACTGCGTCGACCCGAACTGCGCCGACAACCCGGTGTGCCGGGGCTCGACGACCACCACGTCCACCTCCTCGTCGACATCGTACACAGGGCCCACCAACACGACGACGACGACCTCGACGACGCTGCCGCTTGCCTGCACGATCCTCTTCCACCTGGACGATGACGTGAACCTTGGGTCGCTGCAGTTCGACACCGACTACAGCAACGCGCAGGGCTACTTCCTTGGTGAAGGCGGCAGCGTCCAGTGCTCCAGCACGGTCACGGGCGCGCTGACGAGCTTCAACGACAAAGACGCCCAACATGTGCTGTCGTCCGGCATCATCAGCCTGAATGGCTTCACTGGCCCAACTTATGTTTCCGAGTGCACGTTCAAGTCGTCAGCCACCCCGGTGAGCGCCGACTTCGGCGTCACCGTAACCGAGGCTTCGTATCCGAATCTCGTTGACGTCGTCCCGCTGCCTGTCGTGTCGATCGCGCTAATCAACTGCGAGTGGCCGCCGGATACGTTCCAGCCGACAACCACGACCACGCCTGAGCCGACGACGACCACCTTGAAGGGGCTGATCACCGTAACGTACCGGCTGATTTCGGCGTCTTCGTCGGTCGGGGCCTTACAGTGGTCCACCAGTTACGCAGGGGCTCCAGGCGGCTTCCGGGGAACCGGGAGCGCCGTGGTCTGTTCGAACCTAGTTAAGGAGGCGCTGTTCGCACCGAATGATGACGAGGCCAATTCGACGTTGAACCTGGCACTGATCGCGCTGACTCCATTCACTGCGCCGACCGACCTGGTGCAGTGCACGTTCGACCCGAACGTCGGTCAGACGCCCACCGCCGATCAGTTCCCGGTCACGATCCAGGACGCGACAGACTCCGACGGGAACAAGATCACCGCCGCCATCGGCGTGACTGCCGCCGTGGCGCCTTGATCGACTTCGATGGCGGGTGGCCAAGCGGTCAGATGCCCAGCGCTGCCGTGGTGCTGACTGCGCTGGTGACCGTTCGGCGATCTCTTCGTTTCGATTTCCGTGCGGCTCGACTGGCTTGGAGCTTCGCGGGCTTGGCGCTGTTTTTTTGGGGAATTCCCGCGTCGGCGCAGCCCGCGGAGCCGTGTGGCGCGCCGCATACCGGGAACGTGTCGCCGCAAGCTTCTGACGCGCTGGCGATTCTCCGGGCTGCGGTCGACGGCCCCGACTGCGACGCGCGACGCTGCGCCTGTGACGTAAATTCGAGCGGCTACATTACCGCGAGCGATGCGCTGCTCGTGCTGCAGGCCGCGGTCGATCTACCGGTCCCCCTGGTGTGCCCGTGTTACGAGCCTGACATTGCATGTTCATCATTCGAAGTTCGCTCCGGGTTTGGCTCGGAGCTGAAGGAAGGTTGGACTGGACTGGACGTTCAGTCCGGGTTCGCGGGACGGCTTTTCGATCTCAACGTGGTACGCCACTGCACTACCGATGCGAGTGTCTGCACAGACGACAAACAGTGCGGCTCGGGCTCTTGCGTCGCCACATGCGATTGCAACGTCGATACGACGTGCGAGCTGGCCGGACCGAGCCAGGGGCGCCGGTGCTTATTTACGTTCGAGTCCTGCGTGAGCAATGCCGACTGCGCCGGTAGTCCCTGCGTCGCCTTGTTCGGGCCGCCGCGGCCGATCTCCGCGGGCGGCGTTTCGCTCTGCTCGGTCACATGGTTCGACGGCGATGCGACGGGCACAGCGGACTTCGCCAGCGGGACGCTCAGCTTGTCCGCCCGACTGGTGCGACGCTTCACGAGCGGGGTCAGTCTCGATCTGCCGTGTCCGCGCTGCGGCCGCCCGGACCAGGCCCCGGTGATCGGTGACAGCTTTGCGTGCGAGGGCGGTCCCGCCAGTGGGTCAGTCTGTAATGTAGACGCTGTAGACCAGGAGTTTGGAGGAACATCGTTTGAATGTCCGCCGGAGCCGCAGGCCGACTCCGGTGAACCAGGGATTCCGCTGGGCCGAGTTCGCATGACGACCGACCGAGTGGAGAAGACCGCCCAGCTCCCGTGTGCCAACGTCTCGTTCGGGTCGAATCCCTTGCTCGGCAATGGGAAATGCACTGACCTGGAGACCCCGTGTTCAAGCAATGACGACTGCCGTCGCTGCGCCGGCGACAGCGGTCGCCCGTGCAAGAGCGACGCTGCCTGCGATGACGAAGGGCCATGCGTCGCGTGGCCGGCCCTGCCGGTGACCTGCGGATACTGGTGCCACTGCGGCTTCTGCGACGATGACCCGTCCCAGCCGTGTTTTGATGAGAGCGACTGCCCGGCCGGCCAGGCCTGCCAGGCGGGCAGCGGTATCGCGACGGCAGCGAACGCGCCACAACAGAAGCCCAACCAATGCTCAGATGACGGGTTCCAATGTGGCGCCTGGCTGCCTGAGCAGTGCAATCAGACTCTAACCCAACACTGCGAGCTTGAGCCGCAGCGGCCATGCACGGACGACGCAACCTGCCAGGGCAACAACGCTGGCGCATGCATCAGCGAAAGGCTCCCATGTTTCGGACCCCGCGTCAGTCGGGAGGGGCGTCCTTCGCCGCTCGGCAGGTACTGCAGCACAAGCCACAAACCTTGTCGTGGCCCGATTGACTGCGCGGTCCATGAGCCGTGCCTTCACGGTGTCGCGGTTCCTCGGCTTGAGGTGCTCGCCTGCATGCCGGCCACGACGTCCTCTACTACCAACAACTCGATCGGGCTTACGGGGCCATCGGCGCTGGAGATCCACGCGCTGATCCAGCCATGCTACTGCGGCGACGGTGTCATCGGTTGTTCGGAGACTTGCGACGATGGCAATACCGTCAATGGTGACGGGTGCGACGATCGGTGCCGGAAAGAGCAGTAGGACACGCGGACCACGTTGTGACATCAACCACGGGCGGCAAACCGGCTACAGGGAGCCGCCGCAGGTCGGCAGCCCAGCTCGCCAAGAGCGTCGCCGCCGAACGACCACCCCTTACGTCCTCTTGAGCAGGCTGGTACGCTGCCGATGGCGTCGCGCGAACGCCCGGGGCAGGAGCAGCGATTTCGGCGGTGTGTGCGGTGTATGCGTGGAGAATGGCCCCACCTCGACTCACGGGATTTCATGGGGCACGCCGACTCGCGCGCTTGCGAAGTCGCGAGCCGGCATGGAGGCCATATGTGGTGCCGCGGATTGGTGCGATGGATGTTTTTCGCTTTCGCGGTTTCGCCGTTCGTGACGACCGTGTTTGCGGGAAACGCGGTGAGCGCGGCTGACGAACCGCAGTTGTCTCGCGCGAACCAGATCACCGGGAGTCGCGCAGTAAGTGACGACCGCATGGCGCGCCAGACGTCGGGCTGGGGCCGCCCGGCTTCAAGGCCTTCCATCCTGGAAACGAGCGGAGAGTGCGGCGACGGCATTAAACAGCCCGACGAAGAGTGTGACGACGGCAATGTTGCCAACTGCGATGGATGCAGTTCGTTTTGTGAGATCGAGTTCTGCGGTGACAGCATCGTCCAGTGTAACGAACAGTGCGACGACGGGCCAGACAATTCCGATACCACTCCCGATGCGTGTCGCACAAGCTGCGAGAATCCGAGGTGCGGCGACGGGGTAACGGATCCGGGTAACGGCGAGGAGTGCGACGACGGCAATACCGTTGCCGGCGATTGCTGCTCGCCTCAGTGTCTGCGAGAGCCGGCTGGTTCGGACTGCTCCGATGACGGCAACCCCTGCACTACGGACCTCTGCAATGAGACTGGCGAATGCATCCACGATGCGGGCAACGCGGGAACGCTCTGCAGAGCCGAACGTAAAGGTCCGGAGTGCTCACCGCGAAGCGTCCCCGCCGGAACCATTTCGATCCCGGTTGCCATTTCGTCCGCTTGGTTCCAGTTCCATGCTTGCGGACCCGACTCCAAGATCCGGCTGTATCCAGTCGGCTCGATAGATAGCTGCGCGGGCTGGCATACCTTTACGGTGTATCCGTCGAGTGCTGCCAGGCTCGGAACGATCCTGACCGGATTAAAAGCGGGCACGTACGTGAGTCCGGAAACAGAAGCCGACCGTACGTTCTATAATTTTGCGAACGGCAGCATTGATACAGAGTTCAACAACATTTGGAGTCTTTACAAGGCGAAAGCGGATGCGAACGGGATATGGTCAACCGCTGTGGCCGTCTATGACAGCCCCGGGTCCTGTCAGAGCCCGAGCGGAGCAGTGAAGGTTCTGGGTTTTGCGACCGTACGCATCTACTCGGCCTCGCCACAAAACTTTTTTTTGGATGCATACGTAGATTGCGGCTTTGTGACGAATGGCGAACCACGAGGACGTGATTTCGGCACTCGCATCGCGGAGTGTGCGGATTGCGATATGCCCGAATACTGCGATGGGTTCACCGAGAATTGCCCGGCGGACGAGAAAGCATCGATGGGCACCCCATGCATCGTTGACGGGAGTCTGTGTTCTTCGGATGTCTGTGATGGCCTCGGCAATTGCGTAAGCGCGATTGCCGAGGCCGGAACTCCGTGTCGAGTTACGACGGGGATCTGTGATGCCGTCGAGACCTGCAATGGAAGTTCGGGCATCTGTCCGAACGACAGGTGTTGCGACGCCAACGGAGACGACGAAGTCACCATTGCGGACGCCCTGCTCGCCCTCAGGGCCTCCGCTGGCACTGCCAACTGCGTACTGGCGCGTTGCGACTTCAATGGAGACGGCCGTGTTACGATACTCGATGCTCTCGCGATCCTGAGGGCCGCCATCGGTATTCCTGGAACTCCGAATTGCCCGCCAGGGTTGTGACCTTAAGACCGGGTACTAGGGCCTAGGCGGCGAGCCCGTCGGCGCAGCCGGCGGTGGCGGTGTCTGCGCGTGCCAGCTCAAAAACCACCGCGGACAGCACGAGCGTTACAGTTGGTCGTCTTGTTGTTGACGTCCGCGTTGCCGCCTTCCGTGTTCGTGCCCCATCCGACGGCCGGAAGGCCCGAGATCGTGGAACCGGACCAATAGCCCGACGAAGCGTCGCAACTGCATCCCGGGTTCGTGAAGTCCGTACATGCCGGCCCGCAGTTCGCACCGTGGAATGCCACGTTGAGTGCCGGCGAGTCCGTGCCGTTGTCGATGATACTCGCTAACTCGTTCTTGTTCGGCAGCCGCCAGTCGCGATGCCCGGCGAAACCGCAGGCTCCTCCCAGAGCGCTGCAATCCGCGTTGGAGGCGCAAACCACCGCGGTATTGTGGTTGCATCGGTTGTTGAGCTGGTTGAGGAAGATCGTCTTCACCGTCCCGTCGTACGCGGTCTGAGAGCAGCACACCCCAGCCGACCAGGTATACTTGTTGTCCGCGTTATGCGGATTCGCGCAGGTTCCCGTTTCATCCCGGCAGCGTCTGCCGAGGCTGGTACCTTGTAGCTTATTGTCCGCGTTATGCGGATTGGCGCAGACTCCCGTCTCATCCGTGCAGCGTTTGCCGCCGCCGGTGCCTTGCACCTTCTTCTCCCACATCAAGCCAGTGTTGTTGTCGGTGATTGTGCCGTCGTGGTTGTCGGTGAATGACTGCGCTGCACCGGCGCGCACCGCGCCGTCGTCGCCTGCGCCGTAGCTCGTCGTCTGGCCGGTAGCCGGGATGTGCTCGGTCGCGCAACCGCACGTAAATAGGATGCCGATGGCCACGAGGCCGGACGCTACGCTTCGCACGCGGGCCCTCCCGTTCAGTTTGTCGCTGCAGTGCGGGTCAGTCCGCGGAACCGGGACCGCCCCCGTGGGAACGAGGGGACACCTCATATCTTGGCCAAAGCGCGCGATGCAACGTGGTCTCCCACTGCGCTGTTCCATTGCTGGCCTTCCGCCTCCCGCTTGCGCTCGGACCAGCACGCGCCAATGCTGGGAGCGTCGATGTACTTCTTCCTGATTGCACTGCTCGTCGTGCTCGTTCTCCAATCCATCTCGCCTTTGGGATGGGCGTCCATCTTTGTTTTTGGCCTGAGTTTTCGGTGCATCGCACCGATCGGCGGCGACGGCGCGGCAATCTGGGCTTCGGTCTTCGTCGTCCTGGTATTTCGCGTGTTGATTGGATGGCAAAGAGAGCGGAACCATAGGCGGGTCTTTCCCGGCCCCGACAACGTGACAACCGCTTGAGATTCGCTCCGCGCCAACGTGCTGATGCGCGACATTGAGCAAGGTGTCACCTACCAGTCAGGCTCAAAACAGAATGCGGGAAGCGGTTGTCACGCTGTCACCCTCGACAAGTCCACGCCGTAGTGACGTCCTCCCGCCAATAGCGCTTGCCCCGATCGTCGCCCGAACGAACCGTGGGCCCCGGGTCGAGGTGCGCTTCCGGCGCCCGCTGGCAATCGACCCCTGGCGCCCCCACCAATTTCCCCTCCGCCAGACCTCGGCGATCGCCAAGCCGGCCCTTGCGACCGGCGGGGTCGAGAGAATGGCGTCACCGCCCGAAACGACGGCCCGGCGGCCCGCCCGGTCTCGGTGTGCCGGCCGCCGCGGCCGATAGACCGCCCGCCGCGCCGCGCCGCTCCGCAGTTTCGCTTCGTGGGATCGGCACTCCTCGCGTCGCTCCTGGCAGTTATGCAGAGCGCCCGCATCCCGCATTTCCCACAGCCCGTGACGAAAGATAGGGTTTTCGCGAACCTGCCGCCGCAGGGGCCTTGCTCGGGCGGGTTGGTCCGGGTCAAGGTCTGCGCAGGCAGGCTGCGCGCGGGCCCGGGGCCCGGCGCCGCAGGCAAAGGTAGAGGGGGAACCCATGAATCGCGCGCTCGGACTGATCTGTATCTTCTCGCTGCTGCTCGTCTCCGACTGTGCCGGCACGGCCCATCGGCAACGGGGCAAGAGCAGCTGCCGCTCCATCCTCAAGATCGAGGAAAAGTGCGGCATTTTCTCGGGCGGGACGATGAACTGCTATTCCCAGCCCGAGCGCCAGATCGACGACTGCCTGCTCGGCTGCATGGAGCAGGCCACCTGCGGCCAGATTTCCGACTACGCGTGTTTCGGCGTCCAAACCACGTGCACCAACCACTGTTTCGGCGGCACGGTGTTCACCTGCGACAACGGCGAACAGATCGATCCCCAGCTCCAGTGTGACGGCAGCGACGACTGCGCCGACCGCTCGGACGAGAAGGGCTGCGAGATCCCGCACTACGACTGCAGCCAGTTCATCCAGATCAAGGGCAACGAGGTCTGTGACGGCACCGTCCAGTGCGCCGACGGCTCGGACGAGAGCAACTGCGGAGCACTGGATTGCCCGATCAATCCCGGCACCGGAAACGATACCGCGACGGCAACCGGCAACGACCAGGGAAACTGACGCGTCGGCGAGGCGACGTCGGATGCTGGCGTGACGACGCTGCGAAAAAGGGGAGCAACCTGGCTCCTCGTCGCGGCGCTCGCGTTGCTGTCCTGGCAGCTGTTCACGTGGGGCCGCGGCGTATCGATCGCCGGCCTGATGGCGCCGGGCGGACGTGCCAACCTCGTCGTCCCTCCCGGATTTTCCGCTACCGTTTACGCGCAGGGCCTGTCGGGTCCGCGTTTTCTCACGTTCGGTCCCGACGGGCGCCTTTACGTCGCCGAAAGCGGCAAGAACCGCATCGTCGCGCTGCATGACTCCAGGGGCAACGGCGTCGGCGACGAAGTGCGCGAGTTCGCCGCGTCGGTGCCGTCGCCGCACTCGGTGGTCTGGCACGACGGCAAGCTGTACGCCGGAGTTCCTACCGGCGTCATCGAGCTGGAAGACCGCGACGGCGACGGCAAGGCCGACCGCCGGCGTGTCCTCATCGACGACTATGCGACCGAAGGCCACAGCACGCGCACCGTCCTCTTCCTGAACGACGGGCGCATGCTCGTGTCGGTCGGCTCGAGCTGCAACGTCTGCAAGGAGAACGACCCGAGGCGCGCATCGATCGTCGTCTACGACGGTCCCGGCGAAGGCAAGAAAGGAGAGAGAGTGTTCGCGCGCGGGCTGCGCAACGCCGTCGGCCTGGCATTCGAGCCGGTGACCGGTGAGCTGTGGGCCACCTGCAACGGTCGCGACTGGCTCGGCGACGATCTTCCGCCCGATACCGTCGACATCGTCCACGAAGGCGACGACTTCGGCTGGCCGCGCTGCAACGCGGGCGACCTCGTCGATCCCGACTTCGGCGGGCCCGGCTCGTGCAGCGGCGTCGCGCAGCCGGCGATCAAGCTGCAGGCGCATTCGGCGCCGCTCGGGCTCGCGTTCTATACCGGCACGAAATTTCCGCCCGAATATCGCGGTGACCTGTTCGTAGCGTTCCACGGCTCGTGGAATCGCTCAGTGCCGACCGGCTACAAGGTCGTGCGCGTGCACATGCAGGACGGCAAGGTGGCCGGTCCGGTCGAGGATTTCGCGACGGGATTTGCCAACGAGGGCGCGACCCGGGTATTCGGTCGCCCGGTCGGCCTGGCCGTCGGACCCGACGGCGCGCTTTACGTGAGCGACGACAGATCGGGCTTCATTTACCGGATCGCATATACGCGCGCCGCGAAGGAGCAGTGAGACATCTGCCATGGACGCCTGCGACATCTATCGCACCCAGGTCCGCTACAACCGCTGGTTCAACGCCCGGCTTTACGAGGTCGCCGCGGGCCTCACCGAAGACGAGCGCCGTCGCGAGCTCGGGGCTTATTTCGGATCGGTGCATCGCACGCTGAATCATCTCATCCTCTGCGATTGCGTGTGGCTGCATCGCTGTGCTCCCGGCCTGGGCGAGGCCGTTCCTCGCGGGGCCGACGGTCAAGAGCTGAAGCCGGCCGGTCTCGACAGCGTACTCTATGAGGATTTCGACCTGCTGAAGCGCCGTCGCACGGCGCTGGACGCGGCGATGCAGCAGTGGGTGGACGCGCTTTCGACCGACGACCTCGAGCGCGAGATCTCCTACCGCACGACCAAGGGCATCGCGCAACGTCATCCGATGTGGTGGGCACTCACGCACCTGTTCAACCACCAGACCCACCATCGCGGCCAGGTCACGACGCTGCTGTTTCAGCTCGGGCGCGATCCGGGAGTCACCGATCTGCTGGCGATGATGCGTGAAGAAGCCGCCACGAGTGGGACGCCCGCGTGAGCGATGCACTCGAGCGGGGAATCGCACGGCAGCACGCCGAGCTCGCGCGACGCCTGACCGCCGGCATGCCGCGCGCAGGATGGAAAATCTGCATCAACGACCTGCGCATGCAGAAGCGGCTCGGCCTCACGTCGTCGTTTCCCGGTTTTCTCAATGGCGCCCTGCAACTGGACGACGGCGGTGAATGGGTAGTCGGCGAAACGAGCGTGCCCGCGGTCGAGCCGGAAATTGCGCTTCGTTTCGGGCGGGCCATCGCACCGGGTGCGGACCACCGCGCGATCCGCGCAGCGATTGCCGGGGCGGCGCCTGCCCTCGAGCTGGTCGACTGGAAAGATGCAAAGCTCGACCTCGAGAGCCTCGCCGCGTCGTCGAGCTTTCATGCCGGCTTCGTCGTCGGCTCACTGGCGCCGCTGGAGACGGTGCCGGCGATCGGCGACGGCTGTCCGCGGTTCGTCAAAGGGGACGAGATCGCCGGAATTCCCGATCCGTCGCTGGTGCCGTCCGATCTGGTCGGGCTCGTCGCGTCCGTGGTGGCGTTCCTGGCGCCGCGCGGGCACGCAATCGCTGCCGGCGACTGGCTGATCTGCGGCGCGTGCACGAATCCGGCGCGCGTCGAGGCGGGCGACCTCGTCACCGCCGACTTCGGTTCTCCAGGAGCTGTCTCGATTCGCGTGCGGCGCAATTCGTAGCGAGGTTTTCAACGCCGCAACTGCGCTGCGAATACCGTGGGATCCGTCGTCGGCAGCTCGCAGACCCTCGCCTGGCAGACGTAGGCAGTGGGCTTGCCGTCTTTGGTCTTCTTGTCCTCGACGAGAGGACTCGATGCGGCGCCGGCGCAGTCTTTCGCGGCCGGTACGATCACGCGGTCCGGTACGAAGGCTTTGGCAATCTCTCGGTAAAACGGCTCGAGGCTGGCGCGGTCGGAGTCGCTGACGAGGACGATCTCCTTTGGAAGCGAAGCAGCGAAGTGCAGCGCGACGAGGGTCTCGCCGAACGACAACGGCTCGGCCTCGGCGCGCGTGGCCATCGACGCCAGTGTTTTGGTGGCGCGATCGCGCAGCGCCTGGTCGCCGGTAATTTCGGCCAGGCGAAGAAGATTCGATGCATGCACTGCGCCGGCTGACGGCTCGGCGCCGTCGCCGACGGGCTTTTCCCGCGCCAGCAGGCCCTGCGATCCGGCGGCCGTTCGGAACAGGCCTCCGGCGCTGTCCTCGAAATCTTTCGCGAGAACCCTGTCGAGAGCGAGTGCCTGATCGAGCCTGCCGGCGGAGTCCCCGCTCTCGAACAGGTCGAGAAGTCCGGCCTCGACGAATGCGTAGTCGTCGGCAAAAGCCTCGTCCTGACGCTTGCCGCCAGCGATGCTGCGAGTGAGACGGCCGCTGCGGGCGAAATCGCCGAGCACGCAGTCGGCGGCGCGCGAGGCCGCAGCGTTCCACTTGCGATCATCGAGCACGACCGATGCGCGCGCCATCGCGGAAATCATGAGGCCGTTCCACGCAGTGACGATTTTTTCGTCACGAATCGGCGCAGCACGGCGGCTTCGTACGGAGAGGAGGTCGCGACGATCGTCTTCGAGAGCTTTGGCGACCTGTTCCTCGCTGAGCGAAAAATGCGTCGCAAGCGCGGACAACGGCTCCGCAACGTGCAACACGCTTCGTCCGTCGATGTTGCCGCCCGCCGTTACACCGTACGCTTCGTCGAACATCGCACTGCGCGTGGCGCCGAGCGCCGCGGCGACTTCTTCGGGAGTCCACGTATAGTAGAAACCTTCGGCCGGCCGGCCGTCCGGACCGGGGCTGTCGGCGTCGAGGGCCGAGAAAAAACACCCATCGGGCGACGTCATCGTTGTCGCCGCCCATTCGAGGATTCCGCGCGCTGCATCCGCGTAAGCCGGCCGCGCTGTGGCCTGGAATGCCTCGAGATACGCAACGGCGAGCAGCGCGTTGTCGTAGAGCATTTTCTCGAAATGGGGCACGAGCCAGGCGTCATCGGTGCTGTAGCGATGAAACCCTCCGTCGAGCTGGTCGTGGATTCCCCCGGCCGACATCGCATCCAGCGTCCGCGTGACCATCGACATTGCATCGGCGTCGCTGCCGAGCCGAAGGAGCGCGCGAAGGGGAAGCGAGCTCGGGAACTTCATCCTTGCGCGCACGCCGCCGTGCACGGGATCGTAGGCAGCCACCGCCTGGCTGCGCAGCGCCGCGAACGTCGCTGCGGCAGCGACAGAGGGCGCGAATGCCGAGTCCGCCCTCGTGGCGGAGCTCGTGGCCTCGAGCTCGCTGCGCACGCGTGCGGCCAGCTCGGCGGCGTCTTTGGCGAGATCTGCGGCGTGGTCCCGCCACGTGCTGTCGATCTTCTGCAATACGGTCAGCAGGCCGGTAGCGCCCGGGCGGTCGCCGTCGCGCGCAGGAAAATACGTGCCGGCGTAAAAGGGACGTCGGTCGGCATCGACCCAGACGGACATCGGCCATCCGCCGCGACCGCTGATCGCCTGGACGGCTGCCATGTAGATCGCATCGAGGTCCGGCCTCTGTTCGCGGTCGACCTTGATCGCGACGAAGTGCTCGTTGAGGAAGCGGGCGATTTCCTCGTCTTCGAAGGATTCTTCCTCCATCACGTGGCACCAGTGGCACGTCGAGTAGCCGATCGACAGGAACACCGGGCGGTGCAGGCGGCGCGCGGCGGCGAATGCCTCGTCGCCCCAAGGGTACCAGTTGACGGGATTGTGCGCGTGCTGGAGCAGGTAAGGACTCGACTCGAGGGCGAGGCGGTTCGTGTACGACGGTGATCCGTCGGCGCTGCGGTGGTGGACGCGCGTCAAGGCGGCGGCGCTCTCGCCGCTTCGTGCGGCGGCCAGCGCCGCGGCGGTGGGTGCATCGAAGGGTTCGGCGCCGGGTAACGACGACATCGTCGCAGCAGCCGGCGGCGTCGGGGCAGCTGGACTCGTGCATCCCGCTGCGATCGCGACGACTGCAAGGATGACGGCGCGCAGCACGGCCACGCTTTGGTCTATCGGCTGGCAGGCTCCGAACAAAGTCGCCGCCTGCTTTGACCTCGCCTCGGGGTGCAAGCATGACTGGCCGAGTCCTCGTCCGCCGGGAATCACCGTGTGAAGGCGATCCGATCCCTCTTGGCGCTGGTGCCCGCGACGGCGGCCGTCGTCCTTCTTGCGTTCGCCGGCCGTGGCGCTGCCGATGAACCCGGCGCATCGGCGACGCCCCTTCGCGACGCGATCGACGCGCACGAAAGGAGCGCATTCGCGGCGGCGATCCTCGGCGGCGCCGACTGGCATGAGGCGGGCCTCGGCGACGCGGACGCGCTCGTGCTCGCCGCCGCTGCCGATTCGCCGGCAGCAGTGCGCTATCTCGTCTCGCGAGGAGTCGCGGTCGATGCACCAGGCACGGGCGGCACGACCGCATTGTTCGCGGCCGCCGCTGCCGGCGCTGTCGATGCCGCGAAAACACTGATCGAGCTCGGCGCCGACCCGGACGCTCGCGTCCAGACGGCGACCGCTCCGTCGTGGACTCCTTTGTTTGCTGCCGTGGACAACGGCCGCGAAGTCGCCGCGGGGCTTCTCCTGGCGGCGCCTCGGCGTGACGGCGACCGCTGTGTCGAGCGCGTGGATGCGATCGACCGCTACGGGCGCACGCCAATGTTCTACGCCGCGCTTTCCGGTCAAAGCCTCCTTGCGATTCTCCTCATCGATCGCGGCGCGGATCTTTCCATTCGCGACCGTGACGGAGCGACGGCTCGAGACCTGGCCGAGGCCGCCGGGCGCAGCGACCTCGTCTCGTTGCTGGATGCCGCGAAGGCGGCGGGCAAAAGCGGACCAGTGCGGTGAAAAGCTGGATGCTCGCCGCGTGGGCCGCGGGTACCGCGCTCTACTGCCTCGCGCTCGATCCGCTGACGCGGCCCCTGATTGCCGACAACCAGCTCTACTTCTACATGGCCGAGCGTGCAGCCTCCGGAGTGCCGCCGCACGTCTCCCACGTTGACTCGAAATCCGACCTCGGCGTGCTGCTGACGGCAGCCGCGATCGATGCAGGACGCGCCGTCGGGATCGACGACGTACCGAGTTCCCGCTTCATCAGCATCGCTTTTACCGCCGCATCGGTGGCGCTCATTGCCGAGCTGGGCTGCACGCTGGGCGGCAGCGTCGTCGCCGGCCACGCGGCGGCGATGTCGCTTCTTGCCGTCCGGGCCTTCACCGAACACACGGCGGCCGGCAACAACGTCAAGATCTTCGTGGTCACGTTCCTGCTGCTCGCGCATGTCGCGATGACGAGAATCCGCCGCGGCACGGCCTGGTCGCGAAACGAGATCGTCGCGGGCCTGGCCGCCGGTGCCGCGTTCGCGTGCTGGCAGCCGGTGCTGCTCGTAGTGGCTGCCGTCGTGCTCGAAGGCCTGGTCGGTCGTGGCGGAGGGCCGGCCAGGGCCGTGCGAATCGCAATTGCCGCCGCCGTGCCGACCGTGCTGTGCGAATCGTACTTCGCATGGCACGGGGTGCTCGCGCAGCAGATTTACCAGGTGCTCGTACTTCCGCTGGCCAGCGTGCACCCGCCCACCAGGCTGCTCGAGTCGCTGAGATTCGTGCTCACCGAAGCCGATCCCGACGAGCATCGAATCGTTCCGGCGGCGGCCGCGCTGTTTGCGATCGTGCTCGCCGTTCGGGCGCTGCGTTCGCCGCGAAATGCTTTGGCAACTTTGCGGAGCACGCCGGGAGCGCTTTCGGTGCTCGCCGGGGGAGCGGGCGCGACGCTGTTCACGCTGTACGATCACCAGGGCGTGCCCGACCTGTTTTTCCCTGATCCGTACTTCGCCCTTGCGACGGGTGCGCTCGTTGCTCGAATCGCAGGCGCAAAGAAAGGAGGGGGAGGCGAGAGCATCGCGGGCGCGGCGCGAACATGGATCGTCGTTGCGTCCGTCGCCGTCGCGCTGGTGCTGCAGATCCGCTACGACGCCGCGCACCGGCGGCCGCCCGCGTACACGTGGCAGGACCAGCGCCGGATCGCCGATGTGGTGCGCATCTGGCACGAGCAGTACGGCAGCGTCTGGGCGTACGGCGCCGTGCATCTTCTCGGCCTCGCGCACCTCGACAACCATGTGCCGTACGGGCTGTTCTACGACGACATCCGCGCGGAGACCCCGTTCGAAACGTACCGTCCCGTCGCGCGAGGCCTCATGCCGGAGATCATCGTGCACACGCGCGGCGCGTTGCCGGGTGGCAACGGGTATCTCGCGGACGGGTACGTCGACATCACGCCGCCGGCGTTTGCCGAGCAGCTGGTGATGGTGTGGCGACGCGTTGCGCCACAGGCCGCTCAGGCCGACGACTGGCGGCGGCTGGGACCTCCTGCGGAGCTTTCGCCGCCGACACCGCTGATTCGCGGCGGGGCGGACTGGGAAAGACCGCAACTTCCGGCAAGATTGCGCCAGCTCCCGGTCAAAAGCCCGGCTCCGCCGCGAACCCCCCTGACAAAGCGACAGGAATCGCTACACTGAAACCAGTGCCCTGGAAGACTTCTACCGTTGCAGCCGCCGCCGTGGCCGCGTCGCTGGCCCTCGCCGTGAAGACCGCCTCGGCCGCGGGCGAACCTTTCGGCTCTTTTGCCGGAGGCACCCTGTCGTCCGGCCACACCGTCACTCGCGGGCCGAAAGTCATCAACGTGCGCCCCGAAGACTACGGCGACAACAACGCATCGATCCATCAGACCGCCGACCGCGACACGCTGCTTCGCGAATTCCCCGACGACCTCGTCGAGCGGATGTGGATCCAGGACTGGCAGGATCTCGAGCGCGCCTACCAGGTCGGTCGCCTCGTCGACGTGCCGTCGGACCCGGTGGGTCGCGGCATTGTGCTTCGTCTCGAAGGTGCCTCGCGCATCGGCGAGCTCGAAGAGGACGCGTATCGCCAGACGCTGCTGTGCCGCCTGACCAAGCCTGCTGCCGGTCTTCTCTACCGCGTCGCCGCACGCATGCGGCTGATCGAGGGCCAGGCGTACCAGCCTCTGGAGATCACGAGCCTGGTGCGTACGTGGGAATACCAGCTGCGACTGGCCGACGTGAATCCGAATGCCGACAAGACGCGCGAAGGCGTGCCGCCTACGCACGTCCTCGGCGTTGCGTTCGACATCGCGCGCTCGCAGATGCCGCTGGAGCGCCAGGAGCGGATGGAATTCCTGCTCGACCAGATGGCCCGCAACGGAGAGCTCGCGTACTACAAGGAAGGCTCGAGCAACGGCCTGATGCACTACCACGTGATCGCGCTGCCGAGCGCCGAGCTCGCGCTCACGCACGAGTTCGAGCACCAGACCGTAGCGGCGCAGCGCCAGAGCGACGCGATGGAGCGTCATCATTATCTTCCGGAAGCGCCGTGCGTGACCTTCGGGAGCTCGATGGAGCCGTTCAGCGCGATCTGCAGCTGCGAGCTTCCGCTGGAAGCGTCCGCTGCGTCGGCAGCCTTCGAGGCGCCGACCTCGCACTGAAGCGCAACGCTCTTGCGCTTCGTCATCAGCCTCCTGGCGCTTCGAGCCGGCCGCATCGGCGGCACGGAGAACTGGCTTCGCAGCCTGCTCGCCGCCCTTCCGGGGCAGATGGGCGGCGACGAAGTCGTCGTCGTCATCGGGCGCGATACTGCGCAATCCGTGCAGACGCCGGGGCTGGAGCGGGTAATCGTCGACGCCGGCGACGGGGCTCTCGTCGCACGGCGCGCGGCCGAAGCGTTCAGTTCCTGGCAGGACCGCGCTCTCGAAAAGGTGTTCGGCGATCTGCGTCCGGACGCCGTCCTGTTTCCGCAGATCTCGCTGTTTCCGAAGATGGTGTCGGCTCCTGCGGTCGCGACGGTCGGCGACGTGCAGCACCTCGCGAGCCCGCGCAGCATCCGCTTCGCCGATCGCGTTTTTCGTCGCGCGATCTATCCGTACAGCCTCTCGAAAGCGGCCAGCGTGATCGCGTTGTCCGAGACGACTCGCGACGACCTGGTCTCTCTCGCGGGCCTGGCGCATGAAAAGGTGTGCGTGATCCGGCCGGGCTGTCCGCCTGCTCGCGATCGCGGCACGATCGCGTTGCCGCCGGTGTCCGGTCCGTACCTGTACTACCCGGCCGTTACGCATCCGCACAAGGGCCACGTCGAGCTGCTCGATGCGTTCTCGTACCTGGTGATCGCGCGCGGGCCGCTGCGCCTCGTGCTGACCGGCCAGAAGACGTCGCACTGGCGGCGCATTCGCGCGCACGCGAAGATGCTCGGCATCGCACACCGCGTGCTGCATCTCGGGTACGTGACGGACGACGTCGTCGATTCCCTTTACGCGCACGCCGCCGCGGTGGTGTTCCCGTCACGCTTCGAAGGGTTCGGGCTGCCGCTCATCGAAGCGGCTTCGCTCGGAGCGCGCGTCGTCGCGTCCGACCTGGCGGTGTTCGACGAGAACGGCACCGAGGGCGTGCAGCGCATCGATTTCCGCGAGCCCGAGCAGCTTCGTGCGGCGTTGGCCTCGACGACGCGCGCGCGCATTGCCCCCGGCGCCTGGACCCGCGCCGACGAGGCCCGCGCCACGCTCGCGGCGCTACGCCAGGCGGCGAGCCGGTGACCGGTGGCGATTGTACCGCAAAGGCGGGGCCGTTAGGGTCCCCCTCCGGAAAAGTTCCCGCCAAGCTTCCCGAAAGGCGAGGTCGCACAGTCAGATGAGCATGAACGTTCGCGAAGGTTTCGTCGGTGCCATCGGCAATACGCCGCTGCTGCGCCTGAAGGGTCCGTCCGAGGCCACCGGCTGCGAGATCCTCGGCAAGGCCGAGTTCCTCAACCCCGGCGGCTCCATCAAGGACCGCACGGCGTGGTTCATGGTCGAGGATTTCGAAAAGCGCGGCCTGCTCGAGCCCGGCGGCGTGATCGTCGAAGGCACGGCGGGCAACACCGGGATCGGCCTGTCGCTGGTGGCCGCCGCGCGGGGCTACCGCGCCGTCATCGTGATGCCGGAGACCCAGAGCAACGAGAAGAAGGAAACGCTGCGCCTGTTCGGCGCCGACCTTCGCCTCGTCAAAGCGGTGCCGTACAAGGATCCCGGCAACTACGTGCACGTCTCCGAGCGCCTGGCCGCGGAAATGGCGAAAACCGAGCCGCACGGCGCCGTCTGGGCCCAGCAGTTCGACAACACGGCCAATCGCGAAGGCCATTGCCGCCAGACCGGACGCGAGATCTGGGAGCAGACGTCGGGGCGCATCGACGGTTTCGTCTCCGCGATCGGCACCGGAGGCACCCTTGCCGGCGTCGCGACTTTCCTCAAGGAGAAGAAGCCGGACGTGAAGATCGCGCTGGCCGACCCTCTCGGAGCTGCGATGTACGCGTGGTTCACGCGCGGAGTGCTCGAGTCGAGCGGCTCGTCGATCACCGAGGGAATCGGGCAGGGCAGGGTAACCCGCAACATCGAGGGCGCGCCTGTGGACCTGGCCTTCCAGATTCCGGACGACGAGATGCTCACCGTGGTGTTCTCGCTGCTTCGCGACGAAGGCCTGTGTGTCGGCGGCTCGACCGGCATCAACGTCGCCGGCGCGATCCGCCTGGCGCGGGACCTCGGCCCCGGCCACACGATCGTCACGATCCTCGCCGACGGCGGGCAACGCTACCAGAGCAAGATGTTCAACGCCGAGTTCCTGCGCTCCAAGGGTCTGCCGGCGCCGGCGTGGCTGGACACCATGGAATCCGCAGCGGGCGGGGCGGGCTGATCGAAAAAAGGGCCGACTCCGCGTGAGCGGAGCCGGCCCTTTGTTTCCTCAGCGATCTCCGATCGCTGCCGGCGGTCCGGCTACGGAGCCGGGCAGTTCACCCACGAGCAGGCGCCGTTCGTGCAGTCGGCGTTGGACGTGCACACCGAGCCTGCGTCGCTTCCGTCGAAGCATCGGCCGTTGGCCGAGCCGCACGGACACGATTCCGGGGCGCACGTGACGGTGTTGTTGTCGGCGAACGGTGCATTGGTCGTATCTGCGTCGAGCTGGCAGCTGCCACCGGGGCAGTCCACGTTGCTCGTATTGCAGGTTCCACCACCCGGGCACTCGCTGGTGTTCAGGCAGTCCCCGGTATCGTTGGTGCCGCCCGAGCACTTCTTGGAGCAGTGCAGGCCGGCGTTGGTGCCACCCTGGCAGGAGTCGGTCAGCGAGCAATCGCCGCCCGAGTTCTTGCAGTCCGTGTCGACCCAGTTCGAATCGTCCGCGATCATCGAGTTGACCCAGTCCACGAACGTCACCGGCATGTGGTCGGTGCTGCGCGTGCTCTTGGTCTCCGTGTAGACCTTGTCCGAGCCGAAGATCGTGTGGCGGGAACCGGCACCCGTGAAGAAGTGGTAGTTGCCGCCGTGCGACACTGCCCGGGTGGAGTTGGCGGCCTTGAACTCGGTCGCACACTGGTTCCAGTCGCACGTCGATTCCCAGAAGTTCGCCCACTTGGGAGCGGCGTTGAGGAGGCCGCCAGCGGGCGTCGGGTCGTGACGCATGACCTGGAAGAACTGCGACTGGCTGCCGCTGCCGCCGTCGTACGAGCTGTCGTAGTTCGCGAAGCGCGCGCCCTGGTATTTGCTCGCCAATCCGTCGATCAGCTGCACGAGCGACAGATTGCTGGCCGGCGGAGCGACGCCGGGCAGGTCGGTCGGGAAGTGCTTGTCGACTCCCCAGTGGTCGATGTAGCTCGCGAGGAACTGTTTGGTGATGACGCCGACGCCTGCATCGCCGAGCACCGAGAAGTCGGAGTTCGGCCAGACGTTCTTCATCAGGTAGTACGAGTTCATCAGCGCACCGTAAGAGCCGGCGCTCGAGCCGGTCACGAAGACGCGGTCCGGATCGAGGAAGTGCTCGCGCGCCCACTTCTCGACGACCTGGGAATTCTGGTGCCCGAAATGGAAGGCGATATGCGGCGGGCTGCCGCCGTAGTTTTGCTGGTTGTCGCCCCAGTGCACGTCGCAGGTGCAGTAGCTGATGAACACGACGCTCCAGTCGTGGAAGGGATTGGCCGGGTTGTCGTAATTGGCGAACCCGGTCGTGCTCAGGTCGGGGTTGTCGCCCGCAGAGACGGTTCGCTTGCAGATGCTGCCCTGCCCCGGGATGGTCTGGATGTTGAAGCAGGAGTCGTAGCTCCAGCACGCGCCGCCGCCCTGGTAGTACATGACGACGTTGTTGCTGGTGCCCTTCTTCGCGAAGTACATGTACGGGTCTCCGTCCACGCACTTAGGAGTCAACTCGTCTTTGCCGTAGGTGACGGTTTCGCAGTCACTGTTCTGCGTGCAGGCGTTCTGGCTGCCGCCGCAGAGGTTGGCGGTGCAGACCGCCGGCGAGATTCCCTGGAACGTCGTCGGATAGTCGGGTGCGTCCGTGGTGTCCTCGACGAGATCGGCCTGCAACTGGTTGGCGGCGGTCACTGCACCGGGGCTGGCCGAACCCAGCTTGTCGGTGCCGGCCGCGTCGAGTGCGGTCGACAGTGTCGCCTTGCCGGGATCCTTGGTCGGGTCCTTGATGTACTTTCCTTCTGCCTTCATCACGGCGGCGATGTAGCTCGTCACGGCGTCGCGGTCCGCAGCAGTGCCCAGGCCGGTGACGGTCGAGTTGACTGAGTCGCTCGCAGCCGTCGACGTCGATGTCGATTCGCTGCAGCTTGTCTGCTTGCTGATGGCTTTCGCTTCGTTCTTGGTCCACGCGCCGTCGAGCTTGGTGAACGCGTCGGCGATCGCAGTGTTTCGCGAGGCCGTATCCGACGGGAACTTGTCCCAGGCCTTGCCGACCGACGAAGCGTACTTGCCGAGCGCGGCCTGTTTCTTGGAGACGCAGCCGTTGCCGGCATAGCCTCCAGCCTGGGCGGCAGTCGCCACCGCCAGGACAACGGCAGTCGCCGCAGCGACAGCCGAGAGTCTGGATGCGAACATCATTTACCTCTCCTCAATGAACGAAAGTTGGGCGGGAGGCGCCGTACAGCCCACTGCTGCACGTCCTCCCCGAGCGCACCCGCACACTTAGTCGCCTCGCATGGGACAAGTCAACGAAATGTCGTGCTGCGTGACGGAATCCGCTTAGCCAGGATTCCTCACGCGATGCGTCATTCGGCATAGCCGAGGGCGCGAAGTCGCTCGGTGGTGGTCTTGTCGGCCGGCGCTGTCGTCGATTCCCCTGCCGTCATCTGCTTCCACGCCGCGATCCCGGACGTCTGGATCTGGTCGAGAGCGGCGGAGATCGCCGCGTCGACGATCTTCTCGGAGAGTCCAGCCTGCGTATCCTCGACGGCGAACTGCGCCGTACCGAGGTCGATGCGCCGAAGCGGAGCAGGCCCCGACGAGGGTACAGGCAGCAGCCGCCCGGCCGAGTAGTCGGCGTCCCTGGTGCACGAGCGCAGCCACAGCGAGGACGGCGTCGCGAATGAACCGCAACCGGCGGCGCGACGCTCACTGCCATTGAGAAGCATTTCTTCTGCGGGAATCGCTCGCGCGGGGGCCTTTCCTCCACGAAGCACGGACGCCAGCGACAGGCCGTGCATCACCAGCGGCGCCGGGTCGATCGATGCGAGAGCGAGCAGCGTCGGCATGACGTCGAGCAGGGCCACCGGCTGCGCGATGCGCGCAGGCGTCGCGCCGGGTGCGCGCATCAGCAGCGGCACGCGCGCAACTTCGACGTACGCCGGAAAATGGTGGCGCCACATGCCGCCGTGCTCGCCGAGAAACTCTCCGTGGTCCGCAAGCACCGCAAGCACCGAGCGGTCGAGATCGCCGAGCGCCGCCAGGCGGTCGAGCAGCGTGCCGAGAGCGAGGTCGTTCGTCGCGACTTCGGCGTCGTAGAGCGCGCGGCGCGCACTCGCACGCGGATGCTCGATCCAGTCGGCATCGATCGAGCGATCGCGCAGGAGCTCCGGCTCCTGGCCCGCATCGGGCAGGGCAGGGCGCGGTTGCGGATCGTAAGGCCCGTGCGGATCGAGAAAATGCACGTAGGCAAAATACGGGCGCCCCCGCTGCTTCGTGATCCAGCGATCGAGCGGTGATCCAGCCGCGACGAGGTCGGCCGGGCGCGCGTCGCTCCTTTCGTCGTCGAACACGACGTCGAATCCCTGGGCGAGCCCGGCGTAGCGCCCGGCGTTGCCGTTCTGGATGAACGACGCCGTTGCGAAACCGCAGGCCCTCAGCGCTTCGGCCAGCGTCACGTAACGATCCGAAAGCGAGTCCGAGAAGTCCCAGGCGCCGGTGGCGCTCGGAAGAAGCGACGTCATCAGCGACGGAACCGACGATCGGGTCTGGGTCGCCTGCGCGAAGGCCCGTTCGAAGACGACGCCGGCGGCGGCAACCCGCTGGTGCGCCGGCGAGGCGACGGGTCCGCCGTACACCGACAGGCGGTCGGCGCGCAGCGCGTCTTCGAGAACGACGAGCACCGGCTCGGTTTTGACGTCGCCGAGGCGCGGGCGCACCAGCGGCGAGCTCCACAGCCCGACCGCAGCCGGGCTGCCGCGAACCGACAGCGTGATCCGTGCCCGCTTTCCGGCCCAGCCGCCGAGATCCAGCGCGACGTCCTGCCACGGACCCTCGTGCACGAGGCGCTTGAGCAGCACGTTCTTCGAATCCGGCGGTCCGGGCGCTGCATCACTGGCACTGCGCTCTGTCGGGACGGTCGCTGCAGAGGCGGTGCTCGCAACCTCTTCGATTGCGACCTCGAACTCGACGGCGGCGTCCTGCCCGACCACACCGAGGCCGGTCTCCAGCACCGGCTGCGTCGCGGGAACGTCGACGTCGAACGCCAGGCCTGTAGCCGGTCTCGAGAAAAGCACGCTGCGGAGCTCGCCTTCGCGCTCTTCGCTTCGCGTGCCGAACGCGGCGGCGCCGAAACGCCCGGCGTGGCCGAGCACGCGGAAGCCTGCCACGACGACTTTCGCGTCGCTTCGCGAAGCGACGAAGAATCGCCTCACCGACGCGTTCGCTGCCAGGCCTCGCGCGAGCGCGCTGCCCGCGTCGATCGTGTACGTGTGCATGCGGCCGTCGCCGGACAGCTCGATGCGAGAGTTGTTGCGTCGCAGGCGCGGGGCATCGGCTGCCTCGCTCCAGCCGACGAGGATCTGTCCGGGTGCCGTCGTCGTCGCGTCGATCTCGATCGTGCCGACCTCACCGCGCGCCACCGCAATCGCGGTCGTCGTTCGCACTTGTCCTTTTTCCAGTACGAGACCGTCGCCGTTGCAGGACGCGATGGTTTGCTTGTCGACGCCTTCGACGGCTCGGCACGGCGCCGCGCCGTCCTTGATCGAAAAGTCGAGAGTGACCAGGCGCTGCGCGGGCGCGGGCGACGCTTTGCCCGAGACGGCAACCGGCACGATTTCGTCCAGGCG
This sequence comes from Candidatus Binatia bacterium, assembly GCA_036493895.1. Classification (NCBI taxonomy): domain Bacteria; phylum Candidatus Binatota; class Binatia (SeqCode); species Binatia bacterium. Next base: position 86,728 of record DASXOZ010000017.1, read on the forward strand.
CGTCACGTGGCGTGCCGCGCAAGAGCGACGAATGGCATCGAGGACGCCGTGCTCGAATCCGGTGCCGGCGCGGCGGGAAAGCTCATGATTGCGCGCGACGATGCGGTCGGCTTCGGCGCGAATCGCGACGGCGTCCGAAAGCTGCGCTGCCGCCGGCGACGGCAGCAGGACAGCGAGCGCAGCCAGCGCGAGAACGGCAATCAGGGGCGCAGCAATCCTGGAGTAGCCCGCACCAACGGGGGCGTGCGTCACTGCGCGCGAGCCGGGATCCGCGCCCGATCCGGCGAACGCGACCGGCCTTCGCGCTTTGTTCGCAAGCCCGCGAGGCGCCTGCGCAGTTCCCGGACCCGGCGCGCAAGCGTGTTTTGACGCGGATCTCATCGAATTCGCCGCAGAATGCGCAACCGGAGAAAACGTTGCCTCAGGTCGAATCCGTTTGCTCGCCGCGCGACTGCCATTGCATCATGCCCCCCCGTGAGAGCTACCCCCGGACTTCTGGATCCGCCGTCCGACGACGAGTTGTTCTCGCTTGCCGGATTCCTCGTCGAAAGGCCGTGCGGGCGGCCCGCTCTCGGCATAGAGCAGCTTCACGGGTTCCTGACGGCGCTCCATTGCGTTCCCGGTTCGATGGAGCCGCGCAACTGGCTTCCGGTCGTCTTCGGCGGCGACATCGAGCGGGCCCGGGGAAAGACCGGCGGCGCGATGATCGCGGTCGCGATGCGCATGAGCAACGAGATCGCCCGTTCCCTGTTCGATACGACCAATCAGGAGCGTTACGAGCCGCTGGTCGCCTTTCCCGGCACCTGCCAGCAGGTCTCGGCGCGTGCGTGGTGCGACGGGTTCCTCGTCGGGCTCGACCTGAAGTCGCGGGCGTGGGTGGAGCACGTCGAAGAAGACGCGGCAATGCGCCGCGTTCTTTGTCCCATCATTGCGCTGTCGACGCGATTCGGCGCGGTGCTCGAGTCGGCCGGTCGCCGCCTCGAGGACGACGCGGACGAAGAAGAGCTCGAATCCATGCTGCCGGCCGCCGTGCTGGCTGCCTACAACTGGTGGAGGCTCGGATCGCGGCCGAACGGCCTCAGCGCTGCGAGCGAAATCACCAGCGCCATCATCTGACCTTCGATCGCAAGCACGCCTGAGAACTGCGATCCGGCCGACGAGCACGCCGCCGACCACGCGAGCTGTGCGACCAGCGCCCATATCCAGCCGCAGCGCAGCGCAATCGCCCCGAGCGCCAGCGAAGCCGGCAGCACCATCCACGGTGTCGTCGGGCTCATCGCGATGCACCAGAGCACGGACGCGGCGATCCAGCCGAGCCTGTTCTGCACGATGCTGCGGAACAGGACGACCTGCCCGAACACCGCAACCAGCGCGGCCACGGCCTGGCCGGGCGATGCGAACATCGCGCTTGGCACCGCGCCTTCGCGAAGGCGCTCGAGCATCGTGACGATCGCGGGGTTGGCGGTGCCGGTCTGGGCCGCAGGGATTGCGCCGGCCACGGCAAGAGCCGTGGAAACGGCGATCGTCACGGCCAACGCGACGACGGCGCTCACGCGCGTCGGCCGGACCAACGTCGCAGAGTACCCCGGCGTTTCCCTTGCCAGCGCAATGATCGCGCAGGCAAGCAGCGCGACGCCGCCGACGAGCATCGAGCGGTCGATCGGCGTGACCATGTCGGAGGTGGAACCCGATGGTCCGGCGCTCCACACCGCGGGCCCGGCCACTGTAAGCCACCACAGCAGCACGGCGACGCCGGAGAGTCCGACCGCTCCCCAGCGCGTCGGTGCAGCGGTATCGATGCGGTCGAGGTCGGCGCCGGTGCGGATGAGGATCGCAACGATGAACGCGGCGCTGCCGACCGCGGCCGCTGCAAGCTGACCTCCTGTCGGGAAAAGGTCGGCAGCAACCAGCAGCGGGCCGCCGAGCGGAACCGCAGCCGCGAGCGTCGGGCTCGACTCGCTGATCACGCGCGCCAGCGCCGCCATTCCTCCGGCTGCGACCGGCAGCACGCGCATCGGCGCCGCCGATCCGCCGACGACATCGTCGACGAGGCGCACCAGCCACAAGCCGAACGCGACCGACGAACCGATGAACAGCGGAAGCCCGGCCAGCCACCATCCGGGAACCTGCACTCCGCGCCAGATGGCCAGCGCGGCCGCTACCGCCGCTGTCAGCGATGCCGAAAGCGTCCATGCAAGCCATTTGCCGCCGACCAGCTCCCCACGCGTGATCCCGGCCGTCAGCAGCACCTCGAGCGTGCGCCGCGCCCGTTCGCCGGGCAGAGCGTCGGCAAGCGGGCCGGTGAGCAGCGACACCGCAAGGATCGCGATCAGCAGCGAACGGCCGGGCAGGCGACCCGGAATGAGAAAATCGCGCACTTCGAGACGCTTCGGGCCGGCGAGAGTTTCCAGCGCCGAGCGCAGCTCGACCGGAACCTCGGGAGCGACGACGACGAGGGGATTGCTTCCACGAAATTCGAACGGCGCATCGTCACTGTGCTCGAAGCGCCACTCGAGCGACGACGGAATATCGCCGCGTACGTGGATTTTCGGCGGCATCGGCGGCCCGATGAACGAAGGATCGCGCGTATCGGCGCGCACCGGCGGAGGAGTGCCGAGGGCCGGAGGGCGTATGTGGGGAGTGGGGATCAGTCCTGCAGGAAGCAGGAGCGCGCTGGCGACGCCGAGCAGGCGAAGCGCCTGGCGACCCTTCATGTGGCAGCGCATTTCGTAGCGCGCCACCGCGGCGATGCGGCTGGGTCTCGGGATCACCGTCTGCTCACACGCACTCGCGGCGATGGAAATCCGCCGACACCAGCGCCGCGACCGCCAGCGTCACTGGCACCACTGCCCAGGAAGGAGGTGTGCCGGCGAACGCCGATCCCAGAGACACCAGCGGCAGGTAGTGTCCGAAGCCCGGCTGCACGTATCCGAGCGTGATCAGGCCCATGCTCGTGCTGAGAGCCTGGGACAGCGGCGCCGAAAATCCCTTCTGGGACCCTGCCCGCGCCAGCAGCACGACACCGAGTGCGCCGCCGAACAGCGCAGCCATGAAGCCGACGAAGATCCACGTCTGCACGCTGTGAATCGGCATCAGCGCATCGACGACGAAGAGACTGACGACGAGCGCCGGCCCGAGCACCACGGCGAGCGCAACCAGCCGTGCGGCTCCGTGGATCCAGCGCGGAATCGCAAGCGCGAGGTCGGACTCGAGCACGCCGCTGCTGCGATCGCGATACAGCGAGCCGGCGCCGATCACGACGCCGTAAAGCGTGAAGAGAAGCCCGACGATTCCGGCGAGAAGGCCGGTAAACGGCCGCAGCTCGACGCTGTCGCGGCTTCGCTTGACCGGCGGAGGGAGCTGCAGGCGCCAGCGCTCGCCGACGTAGTCGCGAAGCACCGACTCCGCCTTGTACGTCAGCAGCCCGCCCCACGTCGCGCCGAGCACGAGGCGGTCGCCTTCGCGCCAGACGGCGCGCTCGGCGCGGCCGTCTTTCAGCGTTGCGGCCGCATCCGGTGCGACGCGCACTTCGAAGTGTTCGGCGGCCAGAGGCGCGACCAGCGCCGAATCGTCGACATAGATGACGGGATTGTTGCGCCACGCGATCGTCAGCGCAGCAGACGCGAACATCGAAAACGCGGTGAGCACGCCCGGCCACGCAAGCGCGCGGATCACGAGCCCTTCGCGCAGCAGGCGAAGCACGATCGCGGCCGAAAGACCGGCCAGCGCGCGGACATTCGAAGGACGGATGTCGGCGCGGCCGATGCCGAGGCTTGCGCTGCCGCCCGTTGCCTGTTCGCCCGCCATTTCCCCCTCCGCCGCCGGGTCCGCGCTAGGCCGCCGTATCGCGCGTAAGGCTCAGGAAAGCGTCGCCCAGCTCGTCGGTTCCGGTCGAGGTCAGCAGCGTCGCGACCGACCCTTCGGCGACGATGCGGCCTCCCGACATGACTCCGAGGCGAGAGCACAGCGCCTCGACTTCGCCCATGATGTGCGAGGAGACGATGACCGCGCGTCCTTCGCCGGCAAGGCCGCGCACCAGGTCGAGCACGTCGCGGCGGCCGCCGACGTCGAGCCCGTCGGTAGGTTCGTCGAGAAGCAGCAGCGGGGGATCGTGAATCAGCGCGCGCGCGAGCACGACGCGCCGTTTCATTCCCGTCGAGAGCGCGGAGCACGGTGTCGAGGCGTAGCGGACCGCTCCGAGGCGCTCGAGCAGGTCGGCAGCGCGCGAGGCTGCTCCCCGGATCCCCTGGATCTCGCCGAACAGACGCACCGTCTCCAACGGAGTCAGCCTCTCGGGAAGACCGGCTTCGGCCGGGACGTACGCGAGGCGGGAGCGCGCTCCGACCGGGTTGGCGATCGCATCGACCCCGTCGATGTGGATGCGCCCGCGATCGGGGCGAAGAAGCGTCGCCAGCAGGCGGAGCGTCGTCGTCTTGCCGGCGCCGTTCGGACCGAGCAGCCCGTAGATCTCCCCGCATTCGACGGTAAGGTTGAGACCCTGGACGGCATCGACGCGGCCCCTGGATCCGTCGAGGAAAGAGCGCGCCAGATCATCGGTAACGAGCACGGCGCGAGTGTAGCGGGGCGGCAGGGTCCTTCCAATTCGCACAATCGTGCGCACAATCGTGCACGCGACCGCGACCGCGACCGCGACGGGGCACGCGACCGCGAGCGGGCGTGCCGGCGGCGTGTATTCCGCGAAGGCGACAAAGGCCGCCGCTTGCGCCCGGACCGGCTGCTGACATCATGCACGGCGCTGCGGCATTGCGGCGCGGCCGGCCTTTCGGTGCGCTCGTGGTGGCAACTGCAACGTCGCAAGCCTGCCGTTCTGGAGCTTCGTCTGGTGCCCCGCGACGAAATACCTTCATCCGCAATGGAGCGCGCCGCAGCGTTCCTTCGTCGTCACCGTGTTCTGGTCGCGCTGCTCGCGGCCGATATTGCGACGAAGCTCGCGGCGTTCCGGCTGCTGCCCGAGGGAGAGCCGGTGCGGGTGTTGCCGGGCCTCAAGCTGTACCTCGCCGTCAACGAATGGGGTGTCATGGGGGGAGTGCACGGGATCGACAAGGTCACCTCCAATCCGGCGTACACGATGATGCTCGCGCTCGGACTTCTGCTATTTGCGTTCTCGGTCGTTCGCCTGGCTTCCTCGCGACTCGGGTTCGGGGCGCGCGTGGGTGCCGGCACGGCGGTATTCTTCGCGGTCGCATTCTTTGCACAGGCGGTCTCCGCGCCGCTGTCCCATCTTGCGGTGCCGACCGAGCTCATCGTCGCGACGATCCGCTGCGCCGTGCTCGCCGTGACGATTGCGTTCTATGCGGCGTCGCGAGTGCCGCTGGCGCGCGGCGCGTTCACGCTGCTCGCTGCGGGCGCCCTGGCCAATGCGGCGTCGTACGCTTATCCGCCGTTCGCGGTCGTCGACTTCCTGACCATTCCCGTCGAACCGCTGGCTGCGCTGCTCGGGCGCAGCCAGCTGGTCGCCGGCCAGACGAGCGTCGGCGTGATCAATCTTGCCGATCTTTACCTGTTCGGGTTTCCGCTCGCGCTTGCTGCGTGGCCCGCGGCACACCTGATGTCTGCAGGCCGCCGCCGCCGGGTGACGCGCCGCAACGCTGCGCCGGCGTGATCCGCGCCTGGCGCGACAATCCACCCGAATCGAAGCGCCCGGCTCGACGAATCAGCAGAAGGAGCGCGCAGCGCAATCGGGGAGACAGGATGACTCTGCGCTCGGCCGGGTGAAGGATCGGGCGAAAGATCGTACTGGCGGCGCACAACGGGTCGGGATCGGCTAAGGTGAAACCGCCGTGACCACCACCCGTAACCCGCTATGGCCGACACGCCCGCCACAACGGAGGATCCCCGTGGAACGTCGCGAATTCTTTCTTGCCATCTGGATCTTCGTTGCGATGGCGATTTTCGGCGCTGGTTTTGCGCTCTGGTTCGTCGGCCGCTACGCGCCGGGCCAGGCCCCGGTGGTCGGAGACACCCAATCCGGCAGCCCGAACGAGATGAAATCCCCGAGCGACAAGAACCAGTAGCTTGCGCAGGTGCGGGATCAGCGACGGACCCACGGACGTCGGCGCAGTCGCGGGACCGCCGCGCGCGCGATTTCATTCAGCACCCGTGTCAGCGGACGAGGCCCGTCGCCTCCGAGCACCTCGTCGAGCGCGGCCAGTCGGTCCAGGCTCGGTTTCAGCTCGCTTGCGCTGATCGCACCGCCGGCCTCGCGGCAGAAATGCGTGCGGCATCCGAAGGGCCGTCCCTCGTAGACAGTGCAGGTCTTCTGGTCCGAAGCCAGGAACGGACACGCACGGTCATCGCGAGGCGGCGGCATTCGCCGGCCCTGGGAGCGTAGCACCGCGAACAGGTAGTCGGTCTCGGCTCGCGTGACGTACGGCTCGCGCCCCGTTTCGGCGAAGCGGCAGCAGCGCGTCGTGCGCGTGCAGTTGCGCGCGGGCAGCGATGCCTCGGCGTCCGCGTAGATCTTCTCGATGTCTTCGTGGCCTTTCATCGGCCTACCAGAACCAGTGACCGGCGTTCACGTCGAGCGATTGCCCCGTAATCACTCGGGACATGTCCGATGCGAAGAAGACGACGCTCTCGGCGATTTCTTCGGAAGTCGGGATGGTCTTGAGCGCCGTCTGCGCCGCCACGGCGTCGTAGACCTCTTTCGGCGTGATTCCGGCCCGCGTGGCCTCTCCGTCGAAATACGCCTTCAGCGGTGGCCCCCAGATATATCCCGGCATCACCGAATTGACGCGGATGTTGTAGGGGCCGAGCTCGAGCGCGAGCGTCTGCGTCGCGACGTTGAGCGCAGCCTTGGAAGCTGCGTATGCGCCGAACATTTCCATCATCCTGCGCATCGACATGCTGTTGATCATCACGATCGAGCCCGACCGGCGCTCCTTCATCGACGGAATCACAGCCTGGGAGAGCCGAAGCGTGCCGAGCACGTTGATTTCGAACGGGGCGCGCCAGGTATCGAGGTCGATCGTCTCGATGCGCTCGTAGATGCCGGGATGGTACGCATTGTTGACGAGGCAGTCGACGGCGCCGAATTCCGAAAGAGCCTTGTCGACGACGTTGCGGCACGATGCCGGGTCGGAAATGTCGGTCGCCACCGCGATTGCGCGGCCGCCTTTGCTGCGGATCGCCTGTTCGAGATCGCGCAGCTTGTCTTCGCCGCGGGCGGCCAGGACGACGGCCGCGCCTTCGCGGGCGAGCGCAAGGCCGATGGCCTGGCCGAGGCCGGGACCGATTCCGGAGACGATGGCGACCTGGTCTTTGAGCAGCATGGAGTTCTCCTGGCTTCGTAGCTTGGCTTGGATGTCTGGCCTGATCGTCTCTGTCGAATTGGCGCGTCAGCGTCCGTTCTCGGCCTCGATCCCGAAGCGTTCGATGTACGACGAAAAACGTTCCCGCATCGCGCCGGCCTCCAGTCCGAAGTCCGCCGCGCTGTAGCGGTGCTCGCCGTGCTTGTGCTGCGGGTGGTCACGATGCCACGTTCGCAGTGCCGTTTCCGTCTCCGGCGCATAGTCGATGCCGAAGTGCGCGTAGACACGGCCGACGGCGCCGGCGGGATCGGTCACCGTCTCACGGAACGGCACGTCGAAGAAGCGCTCTTCGCCGAGCTCGCGGCGCGCAGCCATCGCGTCGTCCATCGTCCTCGCCCAGAGGTCGACGACCCACGCCGCGATCGCGCGCCGGTCCGGCTGATCCTCGTAGATGCCGCGCCGTCCGGCGATCAGGCTGCACAGCGACGGCAGTACCCGCGCCGGATCGCGATGCGTCTGCACGATGCACGCGTCCGGATAGATCTCGACGAGCTCGCGCAATCTGCGAAGGTGCGACGGATACTTGAGCACCCAGCGCCGGTCGGGGGAGCCCGATCCGATGATGCGCAGCAGGTCGCGGTGACGACGGTAGGCCGGTCGCATGTCGCATTCTTCGTACCACTTCGAGTACGAAGGCACCGTGGCGTTGCACTCGAAGCTGTCGTCGCGAAACGTGTGCTGCAGCAGCAGGCGGCATTCTTCGGGACCGTCGGCCGTAAGAAGGTGGATCGCCTTCAGCTTGGGATCGAGCCAGTAGCTGAGCGCCAGTCCCTGGGCAGCTTCCTTGAAACGAGCGTCCTTCTCCCACTGCTCGCGCGGCGGCCGCGGCTTCGGGGACGAGGCCAGCCAGTATTCGAGCACCTGGTTGGCAGGATCCTGCGCGATGAGAGCATGAAGCGCCGTGGTCCCGGTGCGCGGAAGGCCGAGAATGAAAATCGGGCGGCGCACTTCGATATCGAAGAATTCCGGATGCTCGCGGCGCCAGCGCTCCGATTCGAGGCGGCCGCGAAAGATCCCGACGAGCTGCTGCGTCGTCATCCAGCGCCCGAACGGATTCAGGCGCGACTCCTCGTCGTAGGCGCGAAGCAGGACGGACAGGCCGTCGCGGAAGTCGTCGTCGCCGAGGTCGGTGGCGCCGCCGGCGGCCTTGCTTGCCGCGGCGATCATTTCCTCTTCGGCCGCAACAAAGGACCTGCGCGAGCGCCCGAGCGACTCGAGCACGCGTGCGGCACCATTGATGATGCGGATGGGCAGGCGCTGGTCGCGTTCGGAGGACATTGACGGATCCGTGGCGGAGCTTCAGTCGGGCTCGACGTCGTCCAGGCGCAGGACGCGGCACGCGGGCTCGGGATGGTGCGCTGCCTTCACCCAGCGCAGTCCCATCGTGCCGCGGCGGTGCCCCGCCGTGTCGATCCAGTTGGCGAAGCCGCGGTTTTCGGCGGCAACGACGATGCGGAACGAACCGTCGGCGCGGTAATGCGTCGTGTGCTTGTTCGTCGTCACTGGCCTGTAGCGGTAGTCGAGGGATTCCATCCAGACGTTGTTCAGCTGGAAATTCCAGTACTGGCACTGCGGCGGAACGCCTTCGATGACGAGCGCCTCGTGCGGCGCGAGCTCCCACCAGCCCATGTAGAAGAAGATGTTCGGATCGCCGTGGGCGCCGCCGGTGATCTTCGGATCCATCGCAAGCAGGCGATTGGGCGTGCGGCGAAAGCCGGCGGCCCAGTTCGCGAACAGCGACGCGGTTCCCTGCACGTAAGAGGCGGCGCCGCGTAGGCCTTCGACGAGATGGGCGCTCGAAAGTGGAGCGGGAGGCGCACCGGTGCCGATGCGCTCGAGCTTGAGCTCGGCGGCAACTTCGGTTGCACGGTCGAGATAGTTCTGGCGCACGATCAGCATCGACGAATCCGGCTCGAGCTTGATCCAGTTGCCGTCGTGCGGCTGCGCCGAAAGGACGATTTCGATACCGCCGCCGGCATCGGTGCGAATCTGGCTGCCTTCGAGGTAACCGCTGCAGCCCGAGCGCGCGCCGGAGCCGTAGTGCCCGTAGTAGGCGCCGATTCCGAGATAGGCGATGGTGCCGCGCGTTCCGCTCAGGCGGTATTCGCAGGAGCCGTCGATGGCGGCGTTCTGGTAGAAGCTGTCGGGATTGTCGCAGCCGATCTTGGCCGTCTCGTGGCTGAGCCGGTAGAACGTCGGCGCCAGCGGGTCGGCGTGCTCGAGGAACTTCTCGAGGGCCAGGCGCGCGAGGCGCGTCAGGTATCGGTAGCCTTCGGCGCGGTCGAGAGCGTCACCGGCCAGGTCGCGCTCGATGACGCTGCCGGCGCTCCTCAATGCGTCGCAGAATTCGGCCCAGAGGCGGCCGCTCTCGACGAGCTCGTCGGCCTCCCTGGCCATGTTCTGCGGACCCGGCATGCGAAGCGGCCGACCATAGCCGCAGCCCCGCCCCGCCGCCACAGCGTCCATGAATGGGGTCAGGCACCAGAGGAATAATGTCTGGCACCAGGGGAATGGGGTCAGGCACCAGGGGAATGATGTCTGGCACCAGGGGAATGGGGTCAGGCACCATTCCTCTGGTGCCTGACCCCATTCCTTGTCCTCGCGAGTTCTATCCGCAGTTTCCCGGCCTGCGGTACTGGGTCGCGTGCGGCGCCGGCGCGACGCGCGGAGGTACCATGGGATCGTCGACCGGCGCCCCCGGCACCAGCCGCAGCGGGATCGTTCCGGCCCAGACGTCGAGCGCATGGTCCTCCTCGTCGTCCACCGGTCCGCCCATGCGTTCCTTCACCGAGACCTCGACGATCGGAAAGCGCACCACCAGCGTGCGCAGCACCTCGTCGCGGCTCGGCGGTCTCACCGACGGCGCGCGCCCCGGAACGATGTGCTCGACGATCGCCGCCAGCGCGCGCTCGTGCTCTTCGGCATCGGTCACCTTCTCGCCCGCCCCGTAGATCACGACGCAGCGGTAGTTCATCGAGTGGTGGAACGCCGAGCGCGCGAGTACGAGCCCGTCGATCAGCGTCACCGTGATGCAGGCCTGGGCCCCCGATGCCAGCGCGCGCAGCATGCGGTTTGCCGTCGATCCGTGCAGGTACAGCACGTCGTCGATGCGACCGTACGCGGTCGGGATGATCGCCGGCCCCGATTCCATCGTGAATGCCACGTGGCAGACCAGGCCTTCGTCGAGGATCGCGTGGACGGCGGCCCGGTCGTAACGGCCGCGCACGGCCAGGCGCTTGAGGGTCGTGCGCGCGGTGGGCGCGAATCGATCGTCGGCGTGGCTGACGGGAAGTGCGGTCGTGCTCATCGGAACCTCCGTATTGGCCGGCTTGCCTCACCGGCTCTCTTTTGTTACAGTACAAACTACTTTTTGTGACGGCACGTAGTGGTATCACGGGACGCAGCGCGGACGCAATCGCCCGCAGCGTCGAGCATGCGCTGGAGACGGGGCGCCTGTCCGAGCGCGACCTGCTGCCGCCGGTACGGGCCCTGGCCGCCTCCCTCGAGGTCAGCCCGACCACGGTGGCCGCCGCCTACCGGACACTGAGGCAGCGAGGAGTCGTCGTCGGCGACGGCCGCCGCGGCACGCGGATCGCGCGCCGCGAAGCGGAAGGCCCGCGCCTTCGCATTCCCGTCATCGACGGCGCCGTGCACCTGGCAGACGGCAATCCCGATCCCGCTCTTCTTCCCGATCTCGAGCCTTTGCTGAGGCGGGTGCCGATGCCGCGCGACCTCTACGGCGAAGCGTGCATGATTCCCGAGCTCGCCGATGCGGCCCGCCGCCTGCTCGCTGCCGATCGAGTGGAGATTCCGGCGCTGACGGTAGTTTCGGGTGCGATGGACGGAATCGAGCGCGTGTTGCTTACCCAGCTTCGTCCCGGTGACAGGGTCGCCGTCGAAGATCCGGCGTTCGCCGGAGTCCTCGATCTTCTCGCGGCGATGGCTCTGGTGGCGGTGCCGTTCATGCTCGACGGCGAAGGCCCGGTTCCCGCTTCGTTCGAGTCGGCGATCGCATCGGGAGTGCAGGCCGTCATCGTCACTCCCCGAGCGCAGAATCCCACCGGCGCCGCGACCAGCCCGGCTCGCGGCGTCGAATTGAGGAAAATCCTCGATCGCCATCCGTCGGTTCTGCTGGTCGAGGACGACCACGCGGCAGGCGTCGCCGGCGCGCCGCTGGTCTCCTTGCAATCGCGCAAGCGCGTGCGCCACGCCTACCTTCGCTCGATGGCCAAGGCTCTCGGGCCGGACGTTCGCGTGGCGTTCCTTGCCGGATCCGTCGACGTCGTCGCGCGCGTCGAAGCGCGGCAGATCGTTGGGATGCGCTGGGTCAGTCGCCTGCTTCAGCGTCTCGTCGTAGCCGCGCTGAAGGACAAAAAAGTGCTTGCCGCGGTCGCCCACGCCGAAGCGGAATACACGCGGCGTCGCCGCGCGGTGATCGAGGCGCTGGCCGCGCGCGGGGTGCGCGCGACGGGAGCTTCCGGCATGAACGTGTGGATCCCGGTGCGCGAGGAGGCGGTCGCGCTGCAGACGATTGCCGTTGCGGGCTGGACCCTGGCCCCCGGCGAGCGCTTTCGCGTGAAATCGCCGCCGGGGCTGCGCGTCAGCATCTCGCGGCTGGCGGTCGCGGATACGTCGCGCTTTGCCGATGCCGTCGCGTCGGCGCTGGTGCCGCGCCGCGCGGCAACGTCGACCTGAGCGGGTTCAGGAGCCGGCTTCGGCTTCGTGCTTCGGAGGAATCAGCAGCGACGCGACGACTCCTCCGGCAAGAATCAGCACCACCGCGGCCAACATCCAGAAATTGTATTCGTGCCCGAGCCACTGGTCGAGGAAGTCGGCCAGCAGCATCTTGGTGCCGACGAGCGCGAGCACGATGGCGAGCGCGATCTCGAGCAGATGGAAGCGGTCGAGCATTCCCGCCAGCGCGAAATACAGCGAACGCAGGCCGAGAATCGCGAAGATGTTGCTCGTGAACACGAGGAACGGATCGGCAGTGACCGAAAAGATCGCAGGTACCGAGTCGACGGCGAAGATGACGTCGCAGGTCTCGACGACGACCAGGGCCAGGAACAGCGGCGTCATCATCAGGATGCCCGGGCTCGCGGCTTCGACGGCGCGGTCATGATCGGCGCCGGGGCGATCGTGCGCAGCGGAGGCCGCAGAACCGGCCCTCACGAAGAACGAATGCCCGTGGAAATGGCTGGTCAGCGGAACGAAGCGCCGCACCATGCGCACGACGGGGTTGTTCTCGGGATGCGGGTTTTTGACATCCAGGCGCACCATCCTCCACGCAGTCCAGATGAGGAAGGCACCGAAGAAATAGAGGATGCCGTGGAAGCGCTGGATCAGCACGGCGCCCGCCGCGATCATCGAGCCGCGCATCAGCAGCGCTCCGAGGATGCCCCAGAACAGCACGCGGTGCTGGTAGAGCCCGGGCACCGCGAACGACGAGAAGATCACCGTCATCACGAACAGGTTGTCGACGCTGAGCGAGAGCTCGACGAGATAGCCGGTGACGTACTTGAGCGCAGCCCGGGGGCCGTCGTTGGCGAGATGGTCGACAGGATCGACGGCGCTGCCGAGGCCCATCCAGCCCGAGCCGTACGCATAGTAGACGAAGACGCCGAACATCAGCGCGATCGTCATCCACAGCAACGACCAGGCCATTGCCTCGCGCACTCCGACGACGTGGGCGTGGCGGTTGAGCACGCCGAGGTCGAGCGCGAGCAGCAGCAGGATCAGGGTGAGGAAGCCGGAGTAGAGCAGGAACATCGTCGCAAGCGTCCGGCGCGGCTTCGATGTAACGACGCGGGTGGCCGTTGGCAACTGCGGCGGCGGTGCGCAACGCGGAGCTTCGGGGCGTTGCTCCTCGTCCGGGGCCGGCATCCGGGATAGCTTGCCGCCTCGTGGACATCCAGAGCATTCGTCCCGCGACGGCTTTCTTCCTGTTGTTGCCGCTTCTGGCGGGTTCGTGTGCGAAGCCCGCGGAACCCGTTTCCAAGACGGCCATTCACGAGGCCGCCCAGGCCGGCGATCTCAAGGGCGTCGAAGCGGCGCTCGCGGCCGGCGTCAGCGTCAATGCAAAAGGGCGAAGCGATGCAACGCCGCTGCATCACGCGGTATTCGGCGACAAGCCCGACATCATCCGCTTCCTGGCTTCCAAGGGCGCAACGGTCGATGCCCTCGACGGCAGCGACCGTACGCCGCTGCACTACGCCGCTTCCAACGGGTTCCTCGATTGCGTCACGGCGCTGCTCGACGTCGGCGCCGATCCTGACGTACGCAACGCGTACGGATACTCGCCGCTTGCCGCAGCCGCGATGGAAGGCCGCGTCGAGGTCATCAAGCTTCTGGTCTCGAGAGGCGCGAGCGTCGATCTTCCGGACCTTGCGTCGAAGACGCCTCTCGATTTTGCGCTCAAGCAACGACAGGACGCCGCGGCTCGCGCGCTCGTCGAAGCGGGTGCCGACGTCAACTCCGTCGATCGCGAAGGTAGACGGCCGCTGACCGAGGCGCGGGCCCGCGGCTGCGATCCGTCCACGCTCGATTTTCTCGTTGCGCACGGGGCGCACGATTGATGGGGACAGGCACCAGCCGCATCGTTGGGGACAGGCACCAGCCGCATCATCTCGGCGCTGACGCACAGTTGATGCGGCTGGTGCCTGTCCCCTTCAGCGGAAGCGAAGGTCCGTCGCCTGCCAGTCTCCTTCCGGTGCGCGGAACGTCAGTAGTCGCAGGGCCGTCGTCACGGTGGCAAGGCTGCCGTGGGCGTGCACGGCCTGGACGTTCTCGCGAAGCTCGAGCCCGGCCTGGAAAATGCCGCCGCCGGCCGCCGCCTCGCCGAGCACGCGATTGCGTGTGACCGCGACGGCGACGTTGGTTCCTGCCTGAACCGACAGCACGGGCTCGCGCCGCTGCAGGAAGGCTTCGCTCCACGAGCCGTTGACTCCTTCGAAGCCGAGCACGCGCCGATCGGTGACGATCATCGCGACGCGTTCCCCGATGACGATGCCTTGGGGCTCCGATTCCCTCAGCTCGAACGCGCGCTCGGCCCAGTGGCTCTGGCCCGGCACCGTCCCCAGCGCGCGGCGGTCGGTGACCACCAGCGCCACTCGCCCGCGCACGCCGGTCCACAGCACGTTCTCGCCGCGCTCGAGATCGGCAGAGACGACGCCGCCGGTGAAAGCGTTGACGGCGAGCAGCTCGCGCGCTCGCACGACGATTTCGAGCTGGTCCTCGATCGGACCGAAGTCGAGGAAGGGAGGCTGGGAAAAAAAGAATGTCGCGACCGCCGGGGGCGGGGCGGTGGCGATGCCGGCCAGCAGCACTGCGACGACGAGCAACAGCCGGCTCATGGAAGTCTTGTAACACGTGCGGCGCGGCGCCGCATCGGACAACATCGAACCCGTGCTGTAGCCCCGGATGCACGGGACCGAGGTGCTGCCGACGGTTTCCGAACAGCCGCGGGTGCTACGGCGAAGGCGCTGCGCTAGAGCAGCGCCGTGCCCGCACCGCTCGTCCTTGCCTGCTTCTGGTTCGCGATCATGGGTGCGCTCGGGACGTTCTTCCCGCTGTTCAGCCTGTATCTTTCCGAAAACCTGGGACTGTCCGGAACCCAGACCGGAATCGTCACCGCCGCGCTTCCGCTGGCGGGCCTGCTGGCGCAGCCCCTTTGGGGCTCGCTCGCCGATCGCAGCGGATCGCGGGTCCGCGTTCTTGCGCTGGTGACTGCCGCGGCAGCGGGCGGTTACTACAACCTTTCGGTGCAGCGCAGCTTCCCGGGCGTGCTCGCGGCGACGCTGCTGTTCGCGTCGTTCTCGAGCGCGGTCATGCCGTTGTCGATCTCGGTTTCGCTCGCGCTGCTGAGGGAGCGCGGTCGCAACGCTTTCGGCATCGTTCGCTCGTTTGGCACTCTCGGCTATCTCGTCGCCGTCGCCGGCTTTCCGCTGCTGCTGCGCGCGATCGGCGAGTCGGCGCCGGAGGTGTCCGCAGCCGGACATGCTGCTCCGTCCCAGCCTCACCTCGCGCTGATGCTGCTGGTCGCGAGCATCGCGATGGGCGCCGGAGCGGTGCTCGCGCTCGGTCTGCCGCGCGACGGTGCGGTGGCGCTTCGCGCCGACGCCGGCGACTGGCGATTTCTCCTGCGCAGTCTTCCGTACCGGCGGCTGCTGGTCGTGACGCTGGCCGAATACACGTTCCTCCAGGGACCGCTCGTGATGTTCCCGATGTTCGTGCGCTCCCTTGGCGGCGGCCTCGACGTCGTCAGCCACCTGTGGATCTGGATGCTCGCGTTCGAGATTCCGCTGCTGGCGGGAGTTGCTGCGGCCCCCGAGTGGATCGGCGCACGCGAGCTGATCGGAATGGGCATCGTCGCCGACTCGACGCGCTGGCTCGTGTGCGCGTTGTCGCCGAGCCTGGATGTCATCTACGTCGTGCAGGTGTGCCACGGGCTGGCAGTGGCCGGATTCGTCGTCGGCAGCGCGCTGTACGTCGAGGCTGTCGTTCCGGGTCGTCTTCGCTCGACGGCCCAGGGCCTGGTCTACATGGCCGGAGTCAGCGTCGGCGGCGTGCTTTCGAGCGCGGGCGCCGGGGTGCTCATCGATGCGTTCGGTCCGCGCGCGCCGGCGCTCGTCGGAGGCATCGGAGGCGCGTGCCTGGCTGCGTCCCTGCCGTGGCTGCTGCCGCGCGTGGCGCGCCATGCGCACGACGACATCATCGCGATCGAGGCGGTCGACGAACGGGCCACGGTTTAGGCAGGACACGCGAATGGTCAAGGTCCTCTTCGTCTGTACCGGGAACATCTGCCGCTCGCCGACGGCCGAAGGCGTCATGCGCAGCTTCGTGCGGCGCGAAGGGCTCGAATCGCAGATCGAGGTCGCCTCTGCCGGGACCCACGCCTATCACGTCGGCGAAGGCGCCGATTCGCGCACAGTGCGTGCGGCGCGTCGACGCGGCTATGACCTTGGCGCGCATCGCGCTCGCAAGGTTACGGCCGGCGATCTCCAGAGTTTCGATCACGTGCTGGCGATGGACCGGGACAACCTGCGCCAACTCGACGCGCTCGAAGCTTCCACGCCGCGAGTCCGGACGTCTGCGCGGCTGTTTCTCGAAGGCGTGCCGCGGGTGAAGTACCTGGAAGTGCCGGATCCGTATGCGCTCGCCGACGAAGGCTTCGAGATCGTGCTCGACCTCGTCGAGAGCGGCTGCGAGGCGCTGCTGGAGCGGATCCGAGAAGGCGGCTGACGCCGCGACGCGAACAAAGCGACGGATTCAGCCGGAGCCAGGCGGACTCAAGGGCAGATGATCGGCCGCTGGGTCGAATCCAGGCACTGAAGCCGATCCTGCTTCAGGTCCAGATGGAGGCCCTCGCGAAGAGTGCCCTCGAAGGACCAGCGCGAGTAGCCCCACGATTCCCGCTGCGCATAGCGCCCGGTGAGGATTGCGATCTCGCAGCCCGGAGTGCTCGGCGCAAGGTGCAGGTCGCTGAACGTCTGGAACAGCCGCGGCGTGGCCAGCAGGGGCCGGGTCGTGACCGCCGGCTTCGCGCCGGCATCCCGGCTGAGGACGACTTCCTGGAGAAGGATCTGGTTGCTGGCCTCGTCGGCACCTACGTTCAGTACCCGGAACTCGATGGACGTCGTCGCAGTACTGGAACAGGACGGGACCCGTGTCGTCAGTACGTCGCGTACGGAAAGCGGGACTGCGGCCGCGATGGAGGCCGGGTCGTCATCCGCCATTGCGACCGTTCCCGTCGCGATGGTGAGCGCGGCAGTGCAAAGGAGCAGGCTGCAGGCACGATCGCGGAGCGGTGGAAGACGCAGATTCATCGATGACGGAACCGTTGGTGCGGCAAGAGACAGCAATAGCCGGATCATCGCCCGTGTTCGAGCAGTCGCGCGGGCTCGAACGTCGCGCTCATGTGTTCCATCCACATTCCCATCAGCGGAGCCTTCGGAAGCCCCAGAGCCGCGAGCTCTCGCGACATAGGATGATCGCCGAGCTCGAGCTCGATCCCGCTGCGGAAAAATCCGGTTCCCTTCGAGCGCGAGACGAAGCGCGTCGCGGCGGTGCGGTCGCCGATCATCGTGTACGTAGTCATCGCGTTTTCGGGAAGCTCGCGGCTGCCGCCGCGAGGCATCGACAGCGTGAGCACGTGCCGGCCCCGGCTCTCGAGGCGACAGCGGGCGCGATCGCCGTTGTGGTCGAACGTGATCGTCTCGATCGTCTTCGGAAAACCCCAGAGCTTTTCTCCGGCTTCGCGCGTGAACGCCTGGTCCACCGGAAGCCAGACGATGAAAGTCCCGGCGCGGCCGCGAAGGAAGGAGACGGCGTCGCTCACCCAAGGGATGCCGCGCCCCTTGGTCTTCTCGCGCACGAACAGCGTCAGCGACACTTCGTTGTAGTCGCCGAGGTCGTTGTCGACGTAGTCGATGCACGCCAGCGTGAACAGCGAGCGTCCGGGGAGCACTTCGATGACGTCCAGGTCCGGACTCGGCAGCAGCGCGCGGGCGGCAGCCGCGTCGACGAGCCACGTGACGGACGCCGACGCCGCGTCCCGGACGGTGACGGGCCACGTGATGCGCCGGCCCTGGATGACGTGTTCGTTCGCCTGTGCCGCTGCCGTCGCCATCGCGCCGCGTGTACGACGACGCGGAGCGGGACGCAACCGCGAGGCATTCGGGAGGCAATCGCGAGGCGTTCGGAAGTCATCCGGGAGGCATTCGGGACTGTCGGGCGCTGGCCTCGCGTCGGTGGATGCGCCAGTGTCGGCTCCCTTCACGGAGGGACTTCCATGAGCGGGCCGGGCGCGAACATCGCGAACAACTGGAAAGTCGGCAGTTGCACGATCACGACCGTCGTCGAAGATCGCAGCGACAGGCTGCCGCCCGAAATGTTCTTCCCCGAGGCGACGGCCGCCGACGTGCTGCGCCATTCCTGGCTTGTGCCCGACTTCGCCGATTCACGCGGCCGCATATCGATGAGCGTGCAGGCTTTCGTCATCGAAGTCGCCGGTCGCTGCGTGGTTGTCGATCCCTGCGTCGGCAACGACAAGACGCTTGCGGTGCCGTACTGGAACGAGCGCCGGTTTCCTTTCCTCGAGCGCTTTGCCGAGGCGGGCTTCGACCCGGCACGGGTCGATACGGTCGTGCACACGCACCTGCACGCCGACCATGTCGGCTGGGACACGCAGCTGGTCGGCGGGAAGTGGGTGCCGACCTTTGCGGCGGCGCAGCACCTGTACACCGAGCGCGAGCTCACGTGGTGCCGCGGCGGCGGCAACATGGCGATCGACGGCGTCTACGAGCAGTCGATCGCGCCGATCGTCGAGGCGGGCCTGGCCGTCATCGTTGCGGAAGATGCCGATCTCGGCGACGGGATGTCTCTGGAACCGACACCCGGGCATACGCCCGGCCACGTGTCGCTGTGGATCGAATCCGACGGCGCGACGGCGCTCGTAAGCGGCGACTTCCTGCACCATCCGGTGCAGTGCGCCGAGCCGCATTGGGCGGAAGTCGGCGACGAGGATCCCGAGAAGGCGAGGGCGACGAGGCGAGCCATGCTCGGTCGCGCGCAGCAGCGCGAGGCGCTGTTTTTCGGCACGCATTTCTCGACGGCGCCGGCCGGCAGGATCTGCGCCGACGGCGATGTCTGGCGATTCGTCTCCCGCGGCTAGCGTAAGCGGGAGACCCCCCGGCTTTGCCGGGGGATCCTTACCAGCCGCCCGGCGAAGCGTCTCAAAACTCGGCAATCGAAAATGCGAGCGACGACACCGTATTGCTTGCGGAAGTCCGCGAGCAGCCGCAGCCTACCGTTCGCGGAGTCGGAAACCTATACTCCGGCCCGTGCTTACGCCATATTCGAATTCCTCATCGCGGCGATGGCGGGCTGGGCGAGCCACTGCCGTCCGCGTCAACATCGGCAGCTGCTCAGCGGCAACCCCCATCATCAATTTGCGATCGATTCATTCGCCAGAAACCCTGAGGTTTGGTTCCGCATCACAGATGAATTTGCGAACGTGTAGAATCTCCCCGATCGCCATTCCGAGAAGTTTGAGAGTCTCTCGTTGCGGTTCGAGACGCCTACTGCCGACTATCCGGGTAGCCTCATCGAGTAACGCCATACTGTCGTTGAGAACGTCGTGCGGGCGAACAATTTCTTGATCCATGAATCATTTCTCCTAAGGCCTAGAACTCGAAATCTCCGGACCAGCTCAAGGCAATAGCCGGCCCGTTGATGAGATCTATTTATGTCACGTAGTTCTGAGGTGAAGGAACTCCGGCGTTCGCCGTTCCTCCTCCACGAGTTTGTAACCGTTGCGAATGCCCTCGCGCGGTCCGCGGCATCCGACCGTGCGACTCTCGTGCCGGCGATCACAAGCGGGCTGCAGCTCGGGCGTCGGCATCCACGAGGGCGACGAGTTCGTAACCGGTACGAATGCCACCGCTGTCGATCTAACACCCGAGCGCCAGTCTCCGATCAACTCGCCGGCTCTCGTTTAACAGCGCGGGGGTTTTGTCGGGAGGGGGTTTTGTCATGAAAAGTGGGGGACACCCCCCGGTCATTTTGGACAAAACTTCCCTAGAATCCGGTCGGAATCCCACTCTCAGACGGCGCCGCTAAGTTCGCCTGGCGAGACAAACGGGCGCCCGGATTTCCGCTCCGCAAACCCCGCGGGGAGGTCGCAGCTCGGCACCGGTACAGTTCCGGCGGGGGAGGGCGCAGGATCGCCCTGAATGGCCCCGAGGCCCCGCTGAAGGGCTACAATTCCAAGGCCAAGTTCCCGTCGTCCGGGCGCGGCGCGGGCTGCCGCCGTAGGGCCAGACGACGGGGTCCACGACCTTCGGGGGGATGTCAAACATTGACATTTATGGCCATAGCGCGCTACCCATGGGGCCATGAACATCTCCCTGACGAAGGAACTCGAAGAGTTCATCACCAGCAAGGTTGGCTCAGGTCGCTACCTGTCGGCGAGCGAGGTCGTCAGGGCGGGCCTTCGGCTCTTGGAACACGAGGAAGAACTCCTCGAACTGCAGCGGGTCGAGCTTCGCCGGGCGATCGCCGTCGGCGTCGGCCAGCTTGATCGCGGCGAGGCGGTCTCGGGCGCGGAGGTATTTGCGAAGGCTCGAAAGAAACTACGCGCGCGCCGCACCGCGGCCAAGTGAAGGACTACGTACTCGCGCCGGCGGCCGGCGCGGACCTCGAAGAGATCTGGCTCCACATTGCGAGCGACAATATCGACGCAGCCGAACGTGTGCTGGATGAGCTCGAAGCCGCCTGTCAGCTGCTCGCCGGCCGCCCGGATGCCGGCCACGTCCGCGAGGACCTGACGGACTCCAGTGTAGGTTCTGGCCGGTGCGCTCCTACCTGATCGTCTATCGCCCGGACCGCGTTCCGCTCGAGATCGTTCGCTTCTGGCACGGCGCCAGAGGGATGCCGAACCTGCTTTAGGTACGCGGCGGCGGGCCGCCCGACATGGGTTACCCTGCGCTGTGCTTCACTGCCGCGACCAGAGCTCGACATAGTCGATGCCTGCGAGCAGGTCCTGGATGGCATCGATCATCGGGTCGACCTGATCATCAAACAGGTGGCTGTCGTCGGCCGTGAACGCCTCGCACTCGGCCACGAAGTCATTGGTGAAGGGCGCATCCTCCGGCGGCATCACCCTGCCCGCTTCGATGTAGCTGAGCATGTCCATCATCATGCGCGTGTACTTGTCCCGGTTTCGCTCGATGCCTTCGACGGGGATCGAGGCCTGGGAGGTGAGCTCCTGAATAAGGCCAGTTCCACTTGTTTCTCGGTCTTGCTGCCGAGCCGTGACGCTGCGGGCCCTATTCCGCCGCGGGTTTCGCGGTGCAGTTTCCCGACCTTAGCGGGCCTTCCCTGCCGAGTCCCTCGTCACCGATGCAGGGCTGCGACGTTTCGGACTACAGTGCAGATGTCCTCCCGCGAGTGGTCTCACGCCCCACTTGTAAAATAGCTATAGACTAGCTATTCAGAAACATGGTCACCGTTTCCGCACTTGAAGCCAAAACCCGGCTCGGCAAGCTCCTCGATCGCGTGGCACGTGGGGAAGAGATCGTCATTACGCGGCACGAGAAACCCGTGGCTCGTATGGTCCCGGCGGGGCCAAAGAATGCAGCCACGGTGCGCCGCGCGGTGGCGGATCTCGCGCGACTGCGAGATCGGATCAGGACACGAAGCAAGGGACGGGCGAAGTTGTCGGCGAGAGACGTCCGGTCTGCGATCGAGGAAGGCCGGCTTTGACCACTGGATTCGTCGCCGATGCGTCCGTCGCAATCGCGTGGGTTCATCCGGGGCAGGCCACCGCGGAATCGGATGCTCTACTCCAAGCCGTCGAGAAAGGTGCCCGCGTGAGGGCGCCGGCGCTCTGGCCGCTGGAGACCGCCAACGCGCTTCTCGTGCTGACGAGGCGCGGCAAGTTGACCGAAGGGGATCGTCGCCTTGCGCTTTCCGCGTTGTCGGGCCTTCAGGTCGAGCTCGACCATGAGATGGCAGCTCTTGCCTATGGAAAACTGTCGGACCTCGCGCGAAAGTATCGATTGAGCGTCTACGACGCGTCTTATCTCGAGCTCGCCTTGCGAAACGAGCTTCCGCTGGCATGCAAGGACGGCCCGCTACGCGATGCGGCCAAGCGGTGTCGCGTCAGGCTCGCCATGTGAAGACGAGTTTCTGACGCGTGCGACTCGCGCGCACGACCTTGGCATCGAGGCGACTCCATGCGTGATGACGACCTCCCACTCTTCTCCGGCCCTCACATCCCCATCGTCCGGTATCGCAACGCGCTCGACCGCCACGACCCGCGCGGCGCTTTGCACTGCCCTGTTTTAGCTCGACGGCGATACCGAACGGGATGCTAGAAGTAGCCGCCTTCGGTCGAGTCGGCGACCTTGGTCGGCGGCTTGCGCCCCTTGATGTTCTTTCCGGTGATCATGTCCTTGTAGCCCATGCCCGGTCCGATCATCGGGTAGACGTGCTCGCGCTGGTCCACCATCACTTCGAGCAGCCCGGCCCCCTCGAACTTGACGAACTCCTCGAGCGCCGATGCAAGCGCCTCGCGGCTCGTCACACGCTTGGCGAATCCGAAGCCGTCCGCTTCGGCCGCGCGCACGAAGTCCTTCTTGTGAAGAGTCTTGTCCGAGCCGGAGTAGCGATTGGCGTAGAACAGGTCCTGCCACTGGCGAACCATGCCGTCGCCCATGTTGTTGAGCAGCAGCACCTTGACCGGAATCCCGTAGTTCGTCAGCGTCTCCAGCTCTCCGAGGTTCATGCGGATGCTGCCGTCGCCGTCGACGTCGATCACGAGGCGACCGGGATTGGCGAGCTGGGCACCGATGGCCGCCGGCAACCCGAAACCCATCGTTCCCATGCTTCCCGAAGTCAGCCAGTCGCGCGGATTCTTGAAATCGATGTACTGGGCCGCCCACATCTGGTGCTGCCCGACGCCCGTGGCGACGATCGCCTCGCCGTGCGTCAGCCGGTTGAGCAGCTCGAGCACTTCTTCCTGCTGGATGTCCTTGCTGGTCTTGTCGTAAGCCAGCGGATGTTCCTGCCTCAGCTTGGCGACGTGCTCGCGCCAGGGGCCGAAATCCTTGCGGAACGATTTGCCGGCTTCCAGGAGCTCGGCCAGGCCGCGGCGCGCGTCGCAGACGAAGCTCCAGTCCACGCCCTTGACCTTGCCGATCTCGGACGCGTCGACGTCGAGGTGCGCGATCTTCGCGCCCGGTGCGAATTCCTTGACCTTGCCGGCCACGCGATCGTCGAAGCGGGCGCCGACGGCGAACAGCAAATCGCAGTCCTCCACGGCGTAGTTCGCGTACGCGGTGCCGTGCATGCCGAGCATGTGCAGCGCCAGCGGGTGCGTCGTGTCGATCGACCCGATGCCCATGAGCGTGGTCACGACCGGAATGCCGAAGCGCTCGGCGAAGCGGCGCAGCTCGCCGGCGGCCTCCGAGTTCGGCACGCCGCCGCCGACGTAGAGCAGCGGCCGTTCCGAGCGAGACAGCATCTCGTAGAACGCCTTGGCGAGCGCGGGGTCGAGGTGCGTGCGCGACTGTTCGACGCGGCGCTCGTCGTAGCCTCGAAGACGAAGCAGCCCTGCGCCGCGGAATGCCTGCTGCGTGAGCTGCACGTCGCGCGGGATGTCGACGACCACGGGACCGGGGCGACCGCTGCGCGCGATTTCGAAGGCGCTGCGCATCGTCTCCTCGATCTTCGTCTCGTCGGTCAGCAGGAAGACGTGCTTGGCGCACGGCGACATGATGTTGAACACCGGCGCTTCCTGGAACGCGTCGGTGCCGATGGCGGCGCGCGGCACCTGGCCGCAGATCAGCACGATCGGGATGGAGTCGGCCTGGCAGTCGCGCACGGGCGTCACGGTGTTGGTCGCGCCCGGCCCGGACGTCACCAGCGCGACGCCCACGCGTCCGCTCGAGCGCGCATACCCGGCGGCCATGAAGCCGGCACCCTGCTCGGTGGCGGGCACCAGAAGGTTGATGCGACGGGCCGGATTGGCCTCGTTGTAACGGAAGACGGCGTCGTAAGTCGGCAGGATGGCCCCGCCGCTGTAGCCGAAAATCGTGTCGACACCCTCGTCGGCCAGGACCTGTACAACCGCATCCGCTCCGGTCATGACGGTTCCGGCCATCGGGTGTGTGGCCTTGCCCGTAGCGAGTCCCAGGTGCTGGGCTCCGGATGTCTTGCGGCTGGTGGTCATGGTCCTTTCCTATTTGATCCTCGCCCTTTCGGGCTGCGGATGTTTGATCCTCGCCCTGTCGGGCGCGGATGTTTGATCCTCGCCTTGTCGGGCTGCGGAGATTTGATCCTCGCCCTCTCGGGGTCCGGATGTTCGATCCTCGCCCTTTCGGGCGCGGATTGCTTGATTTGGGGCGGCACGGCGCCGCCCGAGCCAGCCACTATGACGCAATCAGGCTGCGTTTCCTACGATCGGGACGGGGGAGCGGTGGCCGCGGACTGGCGGCGGTGATGCTCCTTCAGGATGCACCGGTCCACGACCACCAGCAGGCCTGCAGACCGGGCCCGGGCTGCAGCATCTTCGTCGATGACCCCTTCCTGAAGCCACACGGCGCGGGCGCCGATCGCGATGGCCTCATCAACCGCGGCGCCGGCTTCGGCGGAGCGGCGGAACACGTCGACGACATCCACCGGCTCGGGCACCGCGTGAAGGTCCGGGTGACAGGGAATCCCGAAAACCGATTGGTAGAGAGGGTTTACCAGCGAAACCTTAAACCCCTGCCTGATCAGATATCCGGCGACTTCGTTAGACGGTCGCTGCGGGTTTTCCGAGATCCCGACGACGGCGATGTGCCGCATCATCGACAGGATCGCATCGATCGCGGGCTGCTGGGGATCGTTCATGGCGGGGTCCGCAGGTACTGGTGATCGGGCTGATGGGACTGTCGCGGCAAGCATGGGGACGGTGCGCGCCATCGGCAAGCGTTGGCGACCGGCCGGCCCCGGGGCATGCCCGCGGGCAAGTTATTGCTCCCGCCGCAGTCCCGGACAGATACGCGGCGTCGCCATTCGCAACGTGTCCCTGTCCCGGATTTCGGAGGTCCCGATGCAGGTCCAGATCCGCCCTGCCGCCCATGACGATCTCGATTTCGTCTCGTGGGTCATGTTCACCGCCGCGCGCTCCCATCTCGAACGATCCGTGTGGGAAGCGATGTTCGACCGCGACGAGGCGTGGGTTCGCGGCGTGTTGCGCCGCGTGGCCGTGAGCGAGCAGCCGCACTGGTGCCACCTGTCGAAATTCCGCATCTGCGAAGTCGACGGCCAGCGGGCCGGCGCGCTTGCCGGCTATGATCCGGTCACCGAGGGCACCGACGTGCTGACGGCCGCCATGCTCGAAGCCGTCGCGGCAGCCGGAGACGCCGATCTCGACCTGGAGGCGGTGCTCGCGCGCGCGGACATCGCCGATTCGTGCACGCCGAAGAAGTATCCAGGCGCCTGGGGCGTCGAGAACGTCGCCGTGGTGCCGGAGCTGCGCAGCCGCGGAGTGCTCGATCGCCTGATGGAGAATGTGCTCGCCGAGGGCCGCGGGCGTGGATTCGGTCACGCGCAGATCATGGTGCTGGCCGGCAACACTCGCGCGCAAAAGGCGTACGAGCGAAACGGCTTCGCCCCCTGTGCCGAGTATCGCAGCGTCGCCTTCGAGGACGCGTTTACGAGCCCCGGCATCAACCTGCTGGTGCGCGCGATCTGACCGTCGCTTCGTTTGGGTGGCAGGCGGCGGCGCAGCCGGGGCGCGTGCGGCGCCGCGCCGGCAATTCCGCTTGCGGACGGCCTGTGGCAATTAGCTGGGCCCCGTTTCCTCGTGCATAGTGCCGCATGGTGCCGCAGGTGCTGCACGGTGCTACGCAGCAGGGAACGGCCGAGGGAGCAGCCGAGTTGGAACAGGAAGCGCCACGCACCGTCCACCGCAGTGATTATCGCCCGCCCGACTACCTCGTCGACGACGTCGAGTTGCGCTTCGATCTCGGCGAAGACGAGAGCCTCGTGCGTGCGACCCTCAGCGTGCGCCGCAATCCCGCTCGTCCCGACGCCTCGCCTGATCTCGTGCTCGACGGCGAAGGCCTCGAGCTGCGCTCTCTCTCGGTCGATGGCCGCGAGCTGAAGCACGGCGACTACGAGATCGACGAGCGCAGCCTGCGCATTCCTTCGGTCCCCGAGCGTTTCACCGTCGTCAGCGAAGTGGCGGTGCACCCGGAGAAGAACACCGACCTGACCGGGCTTTACCGCTCGCGCACGATGTTCTGCACGCAGTGCGAGGCCGAAGGCTTTCGCCGCATCACGTACTTCGTCGATCGCCCCGACGTTCTCGCGCGCTTCACGACGACGATCGTCGCCGACGCCGAGCGTTACCCGATCCTGCTGTCCAACGGCAATCCCGACGGAAGCGGCCGCACCGAAGGCGGGCGCGCGTGGGCGCGCTGGCGCGATCCGTACCCCAAGCCCTGCTACCTGTTCGCACTGGTGGCCGGAAAGCTGATCTCGCTCGAGGACAGCTTCACGACCGCGAGCGGCCGCGAAGTGCCGCTGCGGATCTTCGTCGAGCCCCAGAACGCCGACAAGTGCGCCCACGCGATGCGATCCTTGCAGCACGCGATGGAGTGGGACGAGAAGGTGTACGGTCGCGAGTACGACCTCGATGTTTTCTCCATCGTCGCCGTCGACGACTTCAACATGGGTGCGATGGAGAACAAGGGCTTGAACATCTTCAACTCGAAGTACGTGCTGGCCAGGCCCGACACCGCGACCGACGACGATTACGCGGCCATCGAAGGTGTCGTCGCCCACGAGTACTTCCACAACTGGACCGGCAACCGCGTCACCTGCCGCGACTGGTTCCAGCTCAGCCTGAAGGAAGGCCTGACGGTCTTCCGCGACCAGGAATTCTCCGGCGACCGCGCCTCCCGCGCGGTGCGCCGCATCGGCGACGTCCAGCTTCTTCGCATCTACCAGTTCGCCGAGGATGCCGGGCCGATGGCGCACCCCGTGCGGCCGGACTCGTACATCGAGATCAACAACTTCTACACGACGACGGTCTACAACAAGGGCGCCGAAGTCGTGCGCATGATGCACACCCTGCTCGGGCCCGAGCGCTTCCGTGCCGGCGCCGATCTTTACTTCGAGCGCCACGACGGCCAGGCCGTCACCTGCGACGACTTCGTGCAGGCGATGGAAGACGCTTCCGGCGTCGACCTGGCCCAGTTCCGCCTCTGGTACTCGCAGGCCGGCACTCCCGTGCTGAAGGTGCGGCGCAGCTACGATGCCGCGAGCAAATCGCTGACGCTGGAGATCGACCAGCAGTGTCCGCCGACTCCCGGCCAGAAGGACAAGCTGCCGATGCACATCCCGCTGTCGGTCGCGCTTCTCGGCCCCGACGGCGGCGAGCTCGCGATGAAGCTCGACGGAGAGACCACTGCCGCGCCCGCGACGATCCGCGTGCTCGAGCTGCGCCAGCCGAGCGAGCGGTTCCGTTTCGTCGACGTGCCGGTCGAGCCGGTGCCGTCGCTGCTGCGCGGATTTTCGGCGCCGGTCAAGCTCGAAGGTGCGTGGAGCGACGAAGACCTCGCGTTCCTCGCGGCCAACGACGCCGATGCGTTCAACCGCTGGGAGGCGGGACAGCAGCTCGCGCTGCGGCGCGTGCTCGAGCTCGTCGAGGCGCATCGCGGGGGCAAGGACCTCTCTCTTCCACCCGAGCTGCTGCTGGCGTTTCGCAACACGCTGACGTCCGAGCACCTCGATTCCGCGTTCATCGCGCGCGCGCTGGTGCTTCCCACAGAATCGTACGTCGCCGACCAGATGGCGCAGGTCGACGTCGAAGGGATCCACCTGGTGCGCTGTTTCCTGCGAAAACAGCTCGCCAAGGCGTGCCGCCCCGAGCTGGAGGAGCGTTTTCGCCACTGCCGCGGAGACGCGCGCACCTCGCTCGAGGCCGAGGCCGTCGGCCGCCGCGCGCTTGCCGCGGTCTGCCTCGCGTACCTTTCGCGCCTCGGCGAGCGCTGGAGCGAGATCCTCGCGTTCGAGCAGTTCGCGATCGCCGACAACATGACCGAGTCGATTGCAGCGCTCGGAGTTCTCTCGCACCTGGACTGCCAGGAGAGGCGCTGGGCGCTCGACGAATTCTACGGGCGCTGGAAGCACGAGCCGCTGGTCGTCGACAAGTGGCTCGGCGTACAGGCGATGTCGGAGCTTCCCGGTACGCTCGGGGAGGTCGAGAGGCTGATGGGCCACGAGGCCTTCGACATCAAGAACCCGAACAAGGTGCGCTCCCTGGTGGGTGCGTTCTGCAGCGCCAACGCCGTGCGCTTCCATGATGCGTCGGGAGACGGCTACCGCTTCCTTGCCGACAACGTGTTGAAGCTCGACGGCCTCAATCCCCAGGTCGCCGCGCGCATGGCGGGCATTTTCAGCCGCTGGAAGCGCTACGACGAGGCGCGGCGCGAGCTGCAGCGCGCCGAGCTGTCGCGCATCGCCGCCGAGCCGACGCTGTCGCGCGACGTTTTCGAAGTCGTCACGAAGAGTCTTTCGTGAGTGCCGCCGGGATCGTTTCCGATCCTCGCACGGGTCTTGACGGCAGCGAGCGAAAGTACCTGCGCGGTCTTGCGCACTCGCTGAATCCGCTCGTCCACGTCGGCCGCTCGGGCCTGACCGACGCGGTGATCGAAGCAACCCGGCGCGCGCTCGACGAGCACGAGCTGATCAAGGTCAAGATCGCCGCCGACCGCGACGAGCGCGAGCGCATCGCCGAAGCGATCCGTACTCGCTGCGACGCCGAGCTGGCCGGAAGCGTCGGCACAATCGCGATCCTCTACCGCCAGCAGCCCGATCCCGAACGCCGCCGAATCGAGCTTCCGCCGCGGCGCCAGTAACGCAGCGCCTGCCGCCGCGGCCCAAGCAACGCAGCGTCTACTGCCTCGGCGGCAGGTGCTTGGCGAGCTCGAGGCGGCCGATCTGGTCGGTGTGCACCTCGTCGGGCCCGTCGGCAAAACGCAGCGTGCGCTGGCCTGCGTACGCGCGCGCCAGGAACGTGTCCTGGCAGACGCCCATTCCGCCGTGCACCTGCATCGCACGGTCGATCACGCGCAGCGCCATGTTCGGTGCGATCACCTTGATCTGCGCGATTTCCGAGCGCGCCGCCTTGTTGCCGACGGTGTCCATCATGTACGCGGCCTTCAGCGTCAGCAGGCGGGACTGCTCGATCTCCATGCGCGAGTTCGCGATGTGGTGGCGCGTCAGTCCCATCTCGGCCAGGCGCCGTCCGAACGCGGTGCGCGAGATCGCACGCTTGCACATCAGCGCGAGCGCACGCTCGGCCATGCCGATGCTGCGCATGCAGTGATGGATGCGGCCGGGTCCGAGGCGCCCCTGGGCGATCTCGAAGCCGCGCCCTTCGCCGAGCAGGAGACTGGAGACCGGCACGCGCACGTCCTTGAACTCGACCTCGGCATGGCCGTGCGGCGCGTCGTCGTAACCGAAGACCGTCAGCATGCGCTTGACATGGATGCCCGGCGTATCGAGCGGCACCAGGACCATCGACTGCTGCACGTACTTGTGCGCCGTCGGATCGGTCTTGCCCATGAAGATCGCGATCTTGCAGCGAGGATCGCCGGCGCCGGAGGTCCACCACTTGGTTCCGTTGATCACGTAGTCGTCGCCGTCGCGGCGGATGCTCGACTGGATGTTGGTCGCGTCGGAGGAGGCCACGGCCGGCTCCGTCATCGCGAACGCCGAGCGGATCTCGCCGGCCAGCAGCGGCTCGAGCCACTGCTTGCGCTGCTCCGGGCTTCCGTAGCGTACCAGCACTTCCATGTTGCCGGTGTCGGGCGCCGAGCAGTTGAAGACCTCGGACGCGAAGAACGAGGTGCCCATGATTTCGCACAGCGGTGCGTATTCGAGGTTGGTCAGGCCGGCGCCGTACTCGCTTTCGGGCAGGAAGAGGTTCCAAAGGCCGGCGGCGCGGGCCTTCGGCTTGAGCTCTTCGATCAGAGGAATCGGTTTCCACCGGGTCGGCCCCGCGTCGAGCTGCTCACCGACCGCCTCCTCGTTCGGGTAGACGTGCTCGTCCATGAAAGACTGGACCTTGGCCATCAGGTCCCTGGTCTTGGCCGAATACTCGAAGTGCATCCTCTGGTCTCCTTTTTCGTGCTGAGAGGCAGCCGCGAAGGTCGTTGCGCAGCGGGTTCGCGTCGGCGGATCGTCGAGCGAACACCGGGCCGGCGTTTCGCGATGCAATCTTGCAAGGCACCGCGCCCATCACAAACGCGCAACGCGGCTTCTAAACCGCTCCCGGCACGGCTATGCTCGGACGCGGCATGGACCGGCATTCGATTTCGCTCGGCCTCCTGTTTCTTAGGCTGATCGGCGGCGGACTCCTGATCGAAGGGCGCGCCGGCCTGTGGTCCTCGATGATTCTGAACAGCGGAGGCTTCGTCACCGATCCGTTCGGAGTCGGCGGCGAGGCGAGCTGGATCCTGACCCTTTTCTCCGAGCTGCTGTGCACGGTGCTGGTGATGCTCGGGATTTTCACGCGCTTCACCGCGGTTCCGCCGCTGGTGGTCATGCTGGTCATTGCGCTGGCGCTGCCCGCGGGCACGCCGTGGTCCGTGCGGGAGCTGTACCTCTTCTATGCACTGCCGTTTTTCGTGCTCACGTTTACCGGGCCGGGCGACTACTCCGTGGACGGTCGCGTCTCGACCTGGGCCAACCCTCGCTAACGGCTGCCGGTCTTCTTCGTTCGTGACGCGGGGCGACGGGGCGTGAACGACAGGTTTCTGCGCGCCGCGGTGGCGGTCGTCTCGGTAACGGTCCTCTCGTTCCTGGTGTGGCTGCTGTACGTGCATCCCGCCGCTTCGGACGGCGCCGGGGCGCGATCCCCGCTCCCGGTGCTCAACGCGACCTTCAATTTCCTGTGCGCGGCCTGCCTGGTCGCTGGCTACCGGGCGATCCGGGCCGGCAACCGGCGCCGTCATCTGGTCTTCATGCTGGCGGCCGTAACTTGCTCCGCCATGTTTCTGGTCGGATATATCGTCCATCATTACCGGGCGGGTGACACGCCCTTTCCGGGACAGGGACCCGTACGATCGCTCTACTTCACGATCCTCGCAACGCACGTGCTCGCGACGACCATCGCGTTGCCGATGATCCTGTTCACGCTCGCCCATGCGGCCGCCGGACGATTCGTGCAACACAAAAAGATCGCGCGCCGCACGCTGCCGCTATGGATGTACGTTTCGGTGACCGGCGTTCTGGTCTTCGCGTTTCTGCGATGGTGGTCCTGACGCGGGCATCGCAACGGTCGGCCGCGGCACGGTGGCCTCTGGTCGCGATGGGCCTGGTCTTGTGGGCCGGCATCGCGGCGGCTGCAGACGTGCACGTGACCGCGCTCGGCGATCGTGGCCCCGGCACCCTGCGCGAAGCGGTCGAGAAGGCCTCGCCCGGCGACACCGTGCACATCGACGTCCCGGGCGTGATCCGCCTGACGACCGGCGAAATCCAGATCTCGCGCCCGATGACGATCGAAGGGCCCGGGGCGGACAAAACCTCGGTGTCGGGAGACGACCAGTACCGCATCTTCAGCATCCCCGTGCGCGAGCCGACGCCGAAAGTGAAGATCAGCCGCCTCGCCGTGATCCGCGGGCGCAGCGACGAGCGCGGCGGAGCGATCGTCAACGCGGCCGACCTCGAGCTCGACGGCGTGCTCGTCGATTCCTGCCGCGGCGACCTGGCCGGCGGCATCTACAATACAGGCCAGCTTTCGATCACGAGCAGCACGATTTCCCACAATCGCGGCTCCCTGGCCGGCGGCATCTACAACACCGGCGACGCGACGCTCGTCAACGTGACCGTCAGCGGCAATTTCGGCGAGCTGAGCGGGGGCGGGATCTACAACGCGACCGACGCCAACGTCACGCCCAAGCGCGTCGCGCACATCGAGATTTCCAGCTGCACGATCACCGACAACCGGGTCGGCGCCGACGCGGCCGGAATCTTCAATCTCGGCGGCCAGGTGCATATCCGCAACTCGATCGTCGCCGACAACAAGAAAGGCGGCAACTGCATCGGCGCGCTGCTTTCGCTCGGGCACAACATCGACGACGACGGCTCGTGCCGTCTCGCGTCGCCGGGCGACATTCGCCCCGGCCGCGACGTCGGTCTTGCGCGTCTGGACATGAACGGCGGCGGCACGCCGACCCACGCGCTGATCGTCGGCAGCCCTGCCATCGATGCCGGCGACAACGCGTCGTGCCCGAAGGACGACCAGCGCGGCTTCACGCGCGACGTCAGCGGCGATGGAAAGGGCACCGGGCGCTGCGACATCGGCGCGTTCGAGGCGCTGCTGAGCTGGTGCGGCAACGGCGTCGTGCAGCCGGGCGAGGAGTGCGACGACGGAAACCTCGTCGACGGCGACGGCTGCGATCGAAGCTGTCGCAGGGAAGTCTGCGGCAACGGCATCGTGCAGAGCGGCGAGGAATGCGACGACGGCAACACGGTCTCCGGCGACGGCTGCGACAGCGTCTGCCTGCGCGAAATCTGCGGCAACGGCGTGCTCCAGGCCGGCGAGGAGTGCGACGACGGCAACGTCGAGAACGGCGACGGCTGCGACTCGCATTGCCGCCGCGAGCCTTGCGGCGACGGCATCGTCGGTGCCGGCGAGCAGTGCGACGACGGCAACCTCGTCGACGGTGACGGCTGCGACTCGACCTGCCACAAGGAGGAGTGCGGCAACGCGATCGTGCAGGCCAACGAAGAGTGCGACGACGGCAACCTGCGCAACGGTGACGGCTGCGATTCGCACTGCCGGCGCGAGACCTGCGGCAACGGCGTCGTCCAGGGCTCCGAGGAGTGCGACGACGGCAACACCGCTGCCAACGACGGCTGCGATCCCACCTGCCGCAAGGAACGGTGCGGCGACGGCAAGAAGCAGACGAAAGAAGAGTGCGACGACGGCAACACCGCGGGCGGCGACGGCTGCGATCCGACTTGTCATCGCGAGGTTTGCGGCAATGGGCTGCTGCAGGCGGGCGAGGAGTGCGACGACGGCAACGTGACGGCCGGCGACGGCTGCGATCCGCATTGTCGCAAGGAAGTCTGCG
Organism: Candidatus Binatia bacterium; assembly: GCA_036493895.1. NCBI lineage: Bacteria > Candidatus Binatota > Binatia (SeqCode) > Binatia bacterium. Next base: position 119,696 of record DASXOZ010000017.1, read on the forward strand.
GCAACGGGCTGCTGCAGGCGGGCGAAGAGTGCGACGACGGCAACAGCACCGCCGGCGACGGCTGCGACCCGACCTGCCGCCGCGAGATCTGCGGCAACGGCCTCGTGCAGGCCGGCGAAGAATGCGACGACGGCAACCACATCGCCGGCGACGGCTGCGACCCTTCGTGCAAGAAGGAAGTCTGCGGCAACGGCATCGTGCAGAAGGGCGAGGAGTGCGACGACGGCAACAGCGTCGCCGGCGACGGTTGTGACCCGACCTGCCACAAGGAGGTCTGCGGCAACGGCATCCTCCAGGCCGGCGAAGGCTGCGACGACGGCAACCTCGTCGATCACGACGGCTGCGATTCGCGCTGCCGCGTCGAAGCGTGCGGCAACGGTCGCGTCGACAGCGGCGAAGAGTGCGACGACGGCAACCAGAAGAACGGCGACGGCTGCACCGCCGAATGCAAGCTCGAGCGCTGCGGCGACGGCGTCGTCAACGATGGCGGCAAGGAGCAGTGCGACGACGGCAACAACGCCGACGGCGACGGCTGCGACCACGACTGCAGGCGCGAATTCTGCGGCGACGGGGTCGTCAACGACGGAGGCAAGGAGCAGTGCGACGACGGCAACAGCGTCTCGGGCGACGGCTGCACGCCCGACTGCGTCAAGGAGCGCTGCGGCGACGGCATCGTCAATGACGGCGGCAAGGAGCAGTGCGACGACGGCAACGACGTTGCCGGCGACGGCTGTACTCCCGACTGCATCAAGGAGCGCTGCGGCGACGGCATCGTCAACAACAGCGGCACCGAGGAGTGCGACGACGGCAACACGTCACCGGGAGACGGCTGCACGCCGCTTTGCCGCAAGGAGTTCTGCGGCGACGGCATCATCAACAACAACGGTCGCGAGCAGTGCGACGACGGCAACAGCATTGCCGGTGACGGCTGCACACCAAAATGTGTACTCGAGCGCTGCGGCGACGGCATCGTCAACAACAACGGCATGGAGGAATGCGACGACGGCAACGCGGTCAACGGCGACGGCTGCGACGTGTTCTGCCACAAGGAGGCGCCTCCGCCTCCACCACCGCCGTCGACACCGCCGCCTGCTGCGCCCGTAGCGCAGGCCGAGCCGGCAGCGGCACCGGCCGCAGCGGCAACGGCACCGGCCGCGCCGCAAGCGCACAACAAACCAGCCGCACACGGTGACGATCCGCCGAACGCCGCGGCGAGCGATCCCGAGCCGGGGGCAGGAGGCGCCGCAGCCGCAGCCGCAGTCGCCGTCGCGACAGCGCCGCCTGTTGCCGAGCCGGCATCACCGACGCCTTCGCCATCGGCGTCCGCGCCGCCTGCGGCGAGCGAGCCTGAAGCTGTCGGTCCGACCGCCGCTGCACCGGCACCTGCGCCTGCTCCGACGCCCGTGCCGCCGTCGGGTCCTTCATCAATCGCTGCGCCCACGCCGCCAACCGTGCCCGCGCCGCCAAACGTTCCGGCAGCGCCTATCGCGCCTGCCTCACCGCCCGCCCCTGCGAAGCCGCGAGCTCAAGCTGCGACAGCGCCGTCCGCTCCCACGGAAGAATTCGGCCCGCCGGCGCCGCGGAAGATTGCGCCTGCGCCGACTGCTGCAGCGGCCGCGCCCGCTGCGGGCGCGGCGCCCGCGCCGGCAGCCGGCAACAGTCCGTTTGCGGCAGTGCCGGGTCCGCTTCCCGGCGACATCAAGGCTCCTGCGCCCGACAAGGAGCCTGCATCCGACGCCGCGTGGCCCCTGGCGTTCGAGAACAAGCCCGTCGAATTCGGCGAAACGAAGGAAGCCGCGCCCGCGCCGCCCGCAGTCCGCTGCGGCAACGGCCGCATCGACGGCAACGAGGAATGTGACGGCGGCGATTGCTGCTCGGCCACCTGCAAGCGCGTCGTCGCGGATCCGAAATGGCGCTGGGTCGCGTTCGGCACCGGCATCAGCGGAGACGAGATCGGTGGAAGCACGGCAGTGCACGCCGTCGCCGTCAATGCCGGTACGGTGATCGCCGGTGGAGAATTCACGAGCGCGGGAGGGACCGCGGCCGCCGACATCGCACGCTGGAACGGACAGTCGTGGTCGCCGATGGGCGACGGTTTCGACGGCCGCGTCCTGGCGGTTGCGATCGCGCCGGGAACCTCCGATGTCTACGCTGCCGGGGAGTTCACGCACAGCGGTCACACACCGCTTGCCCACGTTGCGAAATGGGATGGCAAGGCGTGGACCGATGTGGGCGGCGGCCTGTCCGGCGCTGCGCGCGCCCTCGTGTTCGTCGACAAGGTGCTCTACGCGGGCGGAGATTTCGCAGCGGCTGGAGGAATCGCCGCGCTTCACGTCGCGCGATGGACGGGCACCAGATGGGAGGCCGTCGGCACCGGTTTCGATGCCACGGTGCGCGCGCTTCTCTACGTCGAAGGACTGCTTTACGCCGGCGGCGATTTCCGTCGCGCCGGAGACGTTGCGTCGGCGGGCGTTGCACGCTGGGACGGACAGGCGTGGCAGAACGTCGGCGCCGGCATCAGCGGGCGAGTGCACGCGCTGGCGCTCCTCAGCGGTACGCTGGCAGCCGGCGGCGACTTCCTGACCTCCGGCGACGGAACCTTCCTCGGCAACATCGCGCGCTTCGACGGGGAATCGTGGGCGTCGATCGGAGAGGGCGGTGCATCGGCGCGTGTGACATCGCTGGTGGTGGACGGACAGGACCTCCTTGCGGCCGGGGATTTTTCGCTGATCACCGGAATTCCGTCGGGGTACGTCGCGCGCTGGCACGACGGCGAATGGTCCCAGGTCGGCGAAGGATTTCCCGAGCCCGTGTGGTCGCTCGCGCTGGCCGCAGGCGGTGAGCTCGTGGCCGGCGGGCGCTTCGTCCGCAGCGCCGGCAGGGACGCTTCGCGCGTCGCCGAGTGGCGCCTCGTCGATTGCCGCCCGGCGCCGCCGCCGGTCGCGGCGGCTCCTGTTCCCGCACCTGCCGCGGCGAAGACGCCGGCAAAACCCGCGAAATCCGCTGCGAAGCACTGAGACGGCATGAAACTGGCCGTTTTCGACATCGACGGGACGCTGACTCTCGGCGACGGACTGGGGACGCGCTGTTTCTTCGAGTGTTTCGACGCGGTGTTCGGCGCCGGTTTCGCCGACCGGCGCCTCGACAGCTACGTCGAGTCCACCGACTGTGGAATCGCGCGGGAGGCGGCGCGCCGTGCGCTCGGCCGTCATTGCAGCGACGCGGAATTCGTAACGTTCAAGGCGGCGTATCTCGAATCGCTGGAAGCCGAGATCGGATTTCGCGACCGGGCGTATCGGCCGATCGACGGCGCGGACGGCCTGATGCAGGCGCTCGCATCGGCGGGCGGCTGGACCGTCGCCATCGCGACCGGCAACTGGCGCCGCGCCGCGCATCTCAAACTCGCGTGCGCGCGCATCGAGGCGCCGGTGCTCGCTGCGTTCTCGGAGGACGGGACTACGCGCACCGAAGTGCTGGCCCGCGCCGTCGCGATCGCGACCCAGCGAAGCGGCGCCGCATTCGAGCGCATCGTCTATGTCGGCGACCAGCCGTGGGATCTCGGCGCGGCGCGCGACAACGGCGTCGCGTTCGTCGGCGTAGGCAGCGGAGAGCGCGCCGCGAGGCTTCAGGGCCACGGCGCGACGGTCATTGCAGGCTATCGCGACACGGCGCGGTTCCTTTCGATGCTCGAATCGGCCTGAAGCCCGTGGTGGCCCTGTCGGCCGCCCGCGGTCAGGCTGCCGGCGCGGCTTGCTTCAGCGCACGGCCGATCGGCTTGCGGCCGCGATTGATGTCGCGCAGGTAGGCGATGCCCTCGTCGGCGATCGAATCGCCGACCGTCACGTCGCCTTCGACCTTCAGCTCGTCCATGTCGACCCACATCGCGTAGACGCCACGGGTGCGGTCGGTGATGATGCCGGCATTGAGCAGGGTCTTGATCAGCACGCGGAAGATGTTCGTGTTCTCGCGCATCAGGCGGCGCCGGTCGTTGTCGGTGAACGCTTCCTGCACGGCGCTGCGCACCCACTGCCAGTCGAGCCCGAACTGTCCGTAGATGACCTGCTTCTGCTCGGCATTGACGAGGTTGAAGAAGATCTTCTGGAAGCAGTCGGCGGCCCACTGCTCGACGATCTCGTGCTGCTCCTCGGAAAGCTGCGGTACGGTGCGGTCCGCCCAGATCTTTCCGAAGCGATGGTGAAAGGCCTCGTCGGTCATCACGAGCTGCACCATGCGGCGCAGCAGCGGATCGCGGGTCTTGGTGTGCAGCGTCGCGAACGCGCCCATCGCGAGCCCTTCGATCAGCATCTGCATGCCGACGAGCTTCTTGTAGACCTCCGGCGCCAGTACCAGCTCGGACATCAGCTCGCCGAGAGTCTGGCCGCAGGGGTAGGGCGTACCGAACCGCTTGTGGATGTATTTGGTGAAGGCGGTGACGTGGCGGGCTTCCTCGCGCACCTGGTTGCTCGCGTATTCGAGCGCGCCGGGGTCGCGAAGGATGTGGCAGAGGCTCGCCGACAGCGACAGCGCGCCCTGCTCGCCGTGCAGCAGGCTGGAAAGGCTCCAGCGCGAGACTTCGTTGGCCAGGCGGATCTTCTGGCCTTCATCGAGCTTGTCGGCCACCGCGCTGTTGAGCTCCACCGAGAAGTCCATCGGCATGATGGTCTCCTGCGTGAGGTCGAAGCTCGTGCTCTCGTAATCGATGTAGGCGGGGTCGACGGGGTCCCAGAAGTGATCGTGTGTTGCCGAGATGATCGCGTCGAAGGCGCCGGTGCGCTCGCCGTAGCGATGGACGTCGAGCATCGCGCGAAAATCGTCGCGCCCGACCGTGTTGTAAATGGGATCGTGCGTGATGTCGCTCATGGCTGTCTCCGCTCCGGCCCGTCGGGCCACGAAAACTGAAGTCGGACGAGAGTCTCGATGACGTCTTCGCGCGAGGCGCGCGAAGGGTCCTGGGTCCACCAGTCGATCAAATGCGTAGTCATGCCGACGTGGGCGCGGGCGCAGACGGCCGGGTCGAGGTCGGCGGGGAACTTCCCTTCTTCGCGGTCGCGCCGCAGGCGTCCTTCGAGCCCTGCAGCCAGCCTCGTCATCGCGTCGGCCTCGATGGACGCCGCCTCGGCGTCGGTGCTGAACAGGATGCGGACGACGCTGCGGTTGCGCTCGGCGTAGCGAACGATCGTCTCGGCGCGGGCGCGCTGGGCGAGCACGGGAGCCGATGCCGCGACTGCCTGCTGCACGTCGTGCGCGAGCTCTTCGATCGCGTGAAAAACGATGTGGCGGTACACATCGGTCTTGTCGCGGAAGTGCAGGTAGAAGGTGCCGGAGGCGACGCCGGCCGCGCGCGCGATCTCGTGGCTGGTGACGCCGTGAAGACCGCGCTCGCCGAACAGCCGCGTCGCCGCGTCGATCAGCCTCTGACGGGTCTGGATACGGCTGCGCGCGGGCGCAGATGTGACAGGAATGACATCCACGTCAGTCGGTGACGGTATTGTCATGTCGGGCGCCAGTCAAGCGGAAAATTCGTTTAGGCCGCACAACATTCCGGAAAACCCTGTTCGTCAGCGGCGCCTAATGCGGGTAGGATCCACCGGGCGCGTCAGGGGAAAGGGACCGGGGGCGTCAGGGGAAAAGGACCGGGGGGCGTGACAAAGCCGGGGATCGGGACACCGTTGGCCAGCAAACACGAGCAGAACCGGGCGGAGAAGCGCGAGCGTCTCCTGAAGGCCGCGGTCGAGGCTTTCACCGAAGCCGGCTTCGACAACACCACTGTCAGTGACGTGGTTCATCGTGCCGGCATGACGCCGAGCACGTTCTACAACTACTATCGCGACAAGGACGCCCTGCGCGACGAGATGGTCGCCAACGCCGCAAGGCGCATGGTCGACGCCCTGGCCCAGATCCGTTCCGGCGGCGTCGGGGCCGAGGAATACTTCGGCATGGCGACGCGGCGCCTGCTCGAAGCCGTGGTCGCCGATCACACCACCGCGACTCTCCTTCGCCGCAACCTGTCGCTGCTTCGCACGCTGCTCGACGACAAGGCGCTGCGCCCCGTCTATGCGGCGCTGCGCAGCGACATCGACGCCGCGGCCACGCGCGGGCAGATGACGCCGATCGATGCCGACTATGCCGTCGCGGTCTTCCGCGCGGCGTCGCTGGAGCTGGCGGTGGTGCTGCTGTCGCGCTCGGCGCCCGACATCAACGGTGCCGTCGAGTTCCTTACGCGCGTGCTCGGCGCAGCCTTCCGCTTCCGCTGAGGGGGCAGGCTTACGCCGGATCGGACGGAGGCGGCTCGTTGAGCCTCAGCCAGTAATGGGCGAGGGCGCGGACGGTCTCGGTGAATTCGGCGAAATCGACGGGTTTGCGGATGTAGCTGTTGGCTCCGAGGCCGTAGCTCTCGATCACGTCGGCAGGCTCGTCTGACGAGGAAAGCACGATCACCGGGATCAGCTTGGTCAGCCGGTCGGCCCTCAGGCGGCGAAGCACCTCGAGGCCGTCCACCTTGGGCAACTTGAGATCGAGAAGGATCAGCGCGGGCATGTCGCTGGCCTTGCGATCGGCGTGGGTGCCGAGGGCGAAGAGATAGTCGAGGGCTTCCAGCCCGTCGCGCGCGACCTCGACGCGGTGGGATACGTCGCTCTTCTCGAGCGCCCGCCGCGTCAGGATGGCGTCATCCGGGTTGTCTTCGACCAGAAGAATGATGCGTTCGGCCATCGCTTGCTCTCCCTTCCCGACGCCCGCTCACGACCCGAGGGTGAAGTAGAACGTCGCTCCCTGATCCGGCACGCTTTCCGCCCAGACCTCCCCGGCGTGACGCCGGATGATCAGCTGGACGGTCGCCAGCCCGATACCCGATCCTTCGAACTCCCCGTGGCTGTGCAGGCGCTGGAACGCCCCGAACAGCTTGTCGGCGTAGACCATATCAAACCCGACGCCGTTATCGCGAACGTAGAAGGCGGTCCGGTCCCCGCTGACGGTTTTCGAGCCGAATTCGATACGCGGCTCGCGGCTGCGGGCGGTAAATTTCCAGGCGTTCGACAGCAGGTTCTCGACGACGTTGAGCAGCAGCACCGGGTCGCCGGACGCAAAGGGCGTGGCCTCGATGACGACGGCCACGTGGCGGTCGCGGCTGGTGCTCTTCAGGTCGTCGATCACCTGGCGGGCCATCGCGGAGAGGTCGACCTGCTCGCGGCGCAATTCGGCGCGGCTGACGCGCGTCAACTTGAGCAGGTCGTCGATCAGGTGCCCCATTCGCTGGGCCGCGTTGCGAAGGCGCGCCAGGTACTCGTGAGCCGGCTGTGAAAGCTCGTGGCCGTGCTCCTCGATGACGAGCTTGCTGAAGCCGTCGATGGTCCGCAGCGGCGTGCGAAGGTCGTGCGAGACCGAGTAGGCGAAGGACTCCAGCTCCTGGTTGGCCGCACGAAGCTCGGCGGTGCGCACGCCGACACGCTGCTCGAGCTCCTCGTTGAGACGGCGGATCTCCGCCTCGGCCTGGCGGTGCTCGGTGATGTCCTGCGAGAACACGAGGATGCCGACGACGCGGCCCATCGCATCGTACTCGGGAAGCTTGTCGGTGCGGGTCCAGATCGACTTGCCGCTCGGCAGCTCGGTTTCCTCGATGAGGCCGAGTTTTGGTTTTCCGCTCTGCACGATCTCGAGATCGTCGCGGTACAGCTCGTAGGCCCGCGCCGGAATGATCTCCGAGCAGGGCTTGCCCTCCATGTCGTCGACCGTGCGTCCCATCGAACTGGCGGCGGCCTCGTTGACGAGCAGGAACCGGTTCTTCGTGTCCTTGTAGCAGATCATCGCCGGCACGGAGTTGAACATCAGGCGGAACTGCTGCTTTTCGCGAAACAGGCTTTCCTCGGTGCGGCGCCGGTCGAGGCGCTCGCGCTCGAGCTCGTCGGTCAGCGAGCTGACCTTTTCCATGTAGTCGCGCCTTTCGGTGGAAAGGCGACGTCTCGCGCTGGCCAGTCCTTCGCCGCGATGCGCATAACCGCTCACGGTCGTGGCCATCGCGACGGAGACCATCAGCCCTGCCAATGCGGCAAACCACGGGATCCACGTCAGGTGCTCGGAGAGCAGGCGCGGGCCGGCAGTGACCACCATCGACCATTGGCGTCCGGCGACGTCGAAATCGGAGCTGCTGGCGGGCGGCGGCACGCCGAGAACTCTCCACAGCGTGACCAGCACCGTGTCGTCCTCGCCCTGCAGCGCCTTCTGCGAAAACACCGGTCCTCCGCCGGGCGCGCCGTCGCGAAGCTCGACGGAAACCGTCTCGCGGTCCGCCTGAGCGAACGCGAGACGAAGGATGTCCTCGAGGTCGAACAGCCCGAAGGCGTAACCGGCGAGCGTGCTGCCGCCGTCGCTGGCGACGAACACCGGCGAGACGATCGGCAGCGCCCGGTGAATGCCGTCCGCGCGGGTCACTGCCAGCGGTGCGGCAGCCGTCGCGCCGCGCCTGGTCCTTGCGGCTTCGAATGCGATGGAGAGCCCGGGAGTAGCCGAGAGGTCGGAGCCCGGCTTGAGATCGACGTCGTCGACTCGCAGGCCGGCGCCCACACCGTACTGAAGAGGCAGGTACTCGGGCGCTGCCGGCAAGGGATCCGCCGCGCGGTGCACGTGGAAATCGGGAACGCCGCCGACCCATTGCTTCTCTTCGTAAGCCTTGAGCGCTTCGACCGGCACGCGCGGAACCCAGTCCATCGCGATGAGCTGGCCGCGGTCGCGCACGAGCGAGGTGAGATAGAGACGCAGGTCGCCGCGATTGTCCGCGTGCGTGGTCTCGACGTAGGCGCCCAAGGCGTCGAGCAGCTCGATGCGTCGTCCCGTCTCGCGCTGGATCGCAGTGGCAAGCGATGCGCCGCGGTGCACGAGGTCGGCGCGCGTGCTCGCGGTTTCCTGCCCGACGCACCAGATGAATCCGGCAGCGGTCAGCACGAGGCCCGTGAAGAAGACGGCCGTGGCAAGGTGCCGCTGCACGCCGCCTTTGGGCCTTGCTGCCTCCTTCTTCGGCGCGGCGCGTGCGTCCGGGCTGGGCGCTGCTGGAGTCTGCAAAAAAGTCGACCTCACCCTTCGGACGTGCGCGAACGCCAGAGCTTAATGGGTTTCCCCACCTTGAAAAAGCCGGGGCTCACCGCTTCTGGCCGCTGGCCGCTGGCCGCACCGCGGCCGTTTCCGCCGTCGAGCCCTCGCGAGCCCGCCGTCGCGAGACCTCGGCCAGGATCTCGATGCGGCGCTTCTCGCCGGCGCCCGCCCATTCCGAGATCTCGGCGATCGTCCGCAGGCATCCTTCGCAGAGATCGCTGCCGGCACGAAGCGTGCAGATCCCGACACAAGGGCTGGCGGCCGGGTGCGGGCTCAGATCCCGTTCTCCCGGATGACGCTGCGATACCAGTGCGCGCTCAGCTTCGGCGTGCGCCGGAGGGTTTCGTAGTCGCAGCGGGTGATCCCGAAACGCTTGGCATAGCCGAATCCCCACTCGAAATTGTCCATCAGCGACCAGACCATGTACCCGCGCAGGTCGACTCCCTCGGAAATAGCCCGGTGGCACATCTCGAGGTGGCTCTGGATGTAACGCAGCCTTTCGCGGTCCTCGACCCGGCCGTCCGGGCCCGGCACTTCGTCGTCGTAACCGGCACCATTCTCGGTGACGTACAGCGCAACTCCGTAGCGGGCGTGGAACTCGCGCAGCACGGCCAGAAGCCCGGCGGGATAGATCTCCCATTCCATCGCCGTGTAGACGCCGATCGGATGGTCGGTGGCAGCGTCGAAGAACCCGTGGGCTTCGTAGCGATCCAGATGGCGTGTGTAGTAGTTCACACCGACGAAATCGATGGGCTGGCCGATGAGCGTGCGGTCCTCCTGGCGGAACGCCGGCAGCAGGTCGCCGAACTGGTCGCGCATCGCCGCAGGATAGTCGCCGAGAACGACGGGATCGACGAACCAGTAATTGTGGAATGCGCGGGCCCTGGCTGCGGCCTCCTCGTCACGAGGATCCTTGCTGGCCGCGACGTGGGCCTGGACGCTGACGGTGATGCCGATCTCCCCTTTGGGAACCAGCGAGCGGAAGCGCTCGACCGCCATGCCGTGGCCGCGCAGCGTGTGATGCCCGCCGGCCAGCGCTGCCGCCATGTCCTGGTTGCCCGGCGCGTGGATGCCCAGCACGGAGCCCACCCAGTGGAACACCCACGGCTCGTTGAACGTGATCCACTTGCCGACGCGGTCGCCGAGCGCGGAAAAAAGGGCCTGCGCGTAATCCGCGTACCATCCGGCAATCGACGGGTTGGACCAGCCGCCCTCGTCCTGCAGGGCCTGGGGAAGATCCCAGTGGTAGAGCGTCAGCATCGGAGCGATGCTGGCGTCCAGAAGCGCGTCGACCAGCCGGTCGTAGAAGTCCAGGCCGGGCTGGTTCAGCGCTCCGCGACCCTGCGGGAAGATCCTCGGCCACGAGACGCTGAACCGGTACGCCTTCAGGCCGAGCTCACGCATCAGCGCGACGTCTTCGCGCCAGCGCCGGTAGTGGTCGCACGCGACGTCGCCGTTGTCGTCTCCCGAGATGACGCCGGGCGTGTGGCTGAACGTGTGCCAGATGCTCGCTCCGGCGCCGTCGGCCAGTGGCGATCCTTCGATCTGGTAGGAAGCGGTCGCCGCGCCCCACAGGAAGCGATCGGGAAAGCGAAGGACGGGCACCGCTGTCTCCTAGAGCTGGTCGAGCACGGCTTTGCGCTTCTGTTCGTACTCGTCCTTGGTGATCAGGCCCATCTCGTAGAGTCCCTGCAGGATTTTCAGCCTCTGCTCGAACTCGTTCTCCTTGTCCGTTGCGGGACTGGAAGCGGCCGGGGACGCAGCGACGGTCGCCGGGGCTCCCGCGGCGGCGGAGCCGGAGGCGGCCGACGCCGCGTTGGCCGCTGCCGGGGAAGACACAGGCGCCGGCGCCGAAGCCGAGGCGCCGGTCGGAGCAGTCTCCGGAGAATTGGCGGTAGGCTTCTCCTCGTGCCCGTGCCCGCCCCACGGCCACATCCTCGACCAGACACTGTCCTTCTCGACCGTCTCCTTTTCGGGAAACTTACCGGTTTTGACAGCCTCGAGCATCGCTTCCCGGTTGGGGAAAGAGTACCCGGCCGCCGCGCCACGGTGGCAATGGTATTCCCCGGTGCGATGGTCGGCGTGACAGCCGTCCGCGTCCAGGGCGTCACCGGTGTGGGCAGTCGCGAAAGCCGGCAGCAAGAGCAGCAGCGCGGCCATGGTCCAGAGCGAGATTTTCCGCATGGATCGCGCTTTTAGCCCACCCGGCCCGGCCTCGCCACTTCGGCGTGTGTACGCGGGCTCCCGGACGCTGGCGCGGCTCTTCTCGCGGACTGGTCGAGGCCGCGCCGCGCGCCTTTCCTTCTCTAGCGTACTCCAGCCTGCTCCAGCGTGGCCTTGCCCGGACTTGATTGCCGTTGCAGGTGGTGCCTACCTTTGCGATCCGATGAGACGTCGCGCCCCGACCCTTTCGCGTTGCGCCTGCGCCGCAGTCGCCATTTTCGCTGTCTCGCTGGTCTCCGGCTGCTCCGTGCTCGAGCAGAAGCCCAGGCCGCCGCTCCAGATGGATGCGACGCTCAAGCCCGACGACATCGACGAGGTCGTCGTGTTGCCGGTCATCGATGCGCGCCCGGCCCGCCTCGAGCAGGTGCAGATCGCGCGCAACGTCGAGGACGCCACCGTGCGCCGCCTGCGCGAGCGCGGCTACTTCACGCTGACCGCCGATAATTTCCGCCAGAAGCCGGCAGGCCCCCTCGACCTGCACGTCGCCGGCCCGGACCAGCTCGTGCCGCTCGCCCCCGAGGATTCCAAGTACTTCATGCTCATCCAGGTCGAGCGCCTCGAGCCGGGCACCGATCCCGAAAACATGACGTACGACGCGAAAGTCGGCGGCGTGCTCGTCGACCGCTCGCAGGGCCGCGTCGTGTGGCGCGATTTCGCAACGGCCAGCAGCAGCCTGAGCGGAGTGCTGACGGTGTTCTCGCGCGGCTCGCGCCAGTACGAAGCGGCGGTCAACGCCTCGCGCGCGCTGGTCGATTCGCTTCCCGACAAGAATCCGGCGCACGTCCACCGCTGAACCGAAATCAGCGACAGGTACTCGTTCCCCGCAATTTTTTCCGCGTCCGCCGCCTGGTGCGACAGGTGCGCGCCTGTCCCGGGTTTCCCGTCAGATCGCGCGGTCGCGATCCTTCCAGTACGGATCCCTCAGCTTGCGCTTGAACAGCTTGCCGTTGGGGTCGCGCGGCATCTCGCTGACGAAGTCGAACGAGCGCGGGCACTTGTACTTGGCGAGACTCTGGCGACAGAACGCGGCAAGCTCCTCGGCCAGCGCGTCGCCCGCAGCGATGCCGGCAGCGGGCTCGATCGCGGCCTTCACTTCCTCGCCCCAGTCCTCGTGCGGGATTCCGAAGACGGCCGCGTCACCGACTTTCGGATGCGTCAGCAGCACGTTCTCGATCTCGGTCGGATAGATGTTGACGCCGCCGGCGATGATCATGTCGATCTTTCGATCGCACAGGAAAAGATAGCCGTCTTCGTCGAGGTAGCCGATGTCGCCGACAGTGAAGAACCCGTCGCGACGGTTGGCCGCGGTCTTGTCCTTGTCGCCGTGGTACTCGAAATCGGCGGTTCCGAGCGCCATGTAGACCGTGCCCGGAGAGCCTGTTGCGCAGGCCTTCCCGTCATCGTCGAGGATGCGGATTTCCGAGCCGGCCCAGGCGCGCCCGACAGTGCCGGGCTTCTTGATCCATTCGTTCGGCGTCACCAGCGTGCCGCCGCCTTCGCTCGCCGCGTAGTACTCGTAGACCACGGGCCCCCACCACTGGAGCATGCGCTTCTTGACGTCGACGGGGCACGGCGCTGCCGCATGAATCATGTGTCGCAGCGACGACGGATCGAAACGCGCCTTGACGTCCTCGGGCAATGCCAGAAGGCGGTGGAACTGGGTCGGCACCATGTGGCTCGTCGTCACGCGCCATCGTTGCATCACTTCGAGCGCCGACTCCGGCGTCCACTTGTCCATCACGACGACTGTGTGTCCGTAGTGCAGGGAGCTCGCCGTGAACATCAGCACCGCGGTGTGGTAAAGCGGGGAGCCGACCAGGTGCACGTTCTCGCCGAGCGGCTCGATGCCGAACATCGCCAGGAACATCGCGAACATCGATCCGACGATGTCGGGGTCAAAGTCGAGCAGCCGGCGGCGCACGCCTTTCGGCCTGCCGGTGGTGCCCGAAGTGTAGTTCATCACCTGGCCGGCCGAGCGTCCTTCGGGCGCGGTGTCCGCGGCTGCCGCAGTAAAGTCGGAGTACGGGACGAAGCCGGCGACGTAGCCGGAGGCGACGCGGCGGCTCGCATCGAGCCCGGCTTCGTCGGCAGCGGTCCTGGCCGCAGCGCCGTAGCGCTCGTGCGTGAAGAAGACCTTCGCTCCGCAGTCCTTCAGGATGTAGCCGACTTCGGCTGCCGTCAGGTGCTGGTTGATCGGCGTCAGGTAGATGCCCGACTGGAAGGCCGCCAGGTACAGCTCGATCATTTCGCGTCCGTTCGGGAACATCGCGGCGATCGCATCGCCGCGGGCGACGCCGAGCGCGCGCATCGCGTGGACCAGGCGGTTGGACTGGGCAGCAAGCTCGCCGGCCGTCACTGTCCCTCCTTCGGGGGTGACCAGGGCAATTCGACCGGGATTTTCGGACGCGAGCTTCCAGAAGCCGTACTCGGACATCGTGTTCTCCGTTTGGCCGGGTCTGGCCGGCCTCAGGGCCGGGCACGACGGCCGCCGCGATAATCGCGGCTGGCGCGCGGCGGCCTGGCGCGGCAATCGCGCCCGGCCCGGCATCGGGACGTGGCGCCGGACCCCATTGTCCGCGCAGCGGCGTCCGGTCAAGTCGGCCCACCGCCCAAAATCGCACTACACTGCGCGACGGTTCCCCGGTACTATCCCCTGACGGCGGCACGCGAGTGCTGCCGCCTGCGGCACGGAAAGGTGCCGCCTCGAGCGGCATCTGAGGGGACGGTGCCGAGCCGAGCGGGCGGGGTCGGGTGCCCGGCTGCCAGTCCCCGGGGAACATCCCGTCCAGCTTCCAGGAGCACCGTAGTCGATGAGAGTGCACGCGATCGCCGTCCTTACCGTCCTTCTTTGTACCTGCGCCGTGGCCGCGCAGGCGTCTGTGCCGGAGGCTCCGGATACGGTGCGCCGCGCGCGCATCGACAGTGACCACGTGAAGATCACGTGGGTCGACAACAGCGACAACGAAACCGGGTTCCAGGTGCTGCGCAAAGGGCTCGCCGACGCGAACTTCGAAGACCGCGGTACCGTCGATGCCAATACCACCGAGTTCGTCGATGACGCGCCGACCGGAACGGTCTTCATCTACGAGGTCGTCGCGTTCAACGACGACGGCACCTCGGCCGACAGCAACATCTGCTACGTCAACCGACCGCCGCCGGGCGTTCCGCTGTACTTCAACATCCGGCTGATCGCGCTCACGGTCATGCGCGTGTCGTGGTCCGACCGCAGCAACGGCGAGAAGGGATTCGAGATCCAGAGGGCCAAATTCGGCAAGCCGTTCCAGACGCTCGTGCACGTCCCGGCCAATACGACGACGTATGACGACTACACGCTGGACCCGGCCAACACGTACAGCTATCGGGTCAGGGCGCTCGGCCGGGCCGGCATCTGCTGGGACAATTCCCGTTTTACGCCGACGCGCACCGACACGACCAAGGGCGACAAGGAAATCGTCCAGGTGGAGTTGTTCGGCCACGGAAAAGGAACGGTGACTTCGAAGCCCGCCGGCATCATCTGCGGGCCCAAGGACGACCAGTGCACGGCGGAGTTCCCGCTGGCCACCGACGTCGTGCTCACGGCGAAATCCACTCCGCTGTCGCACTTTGCCGGCTGGTCCGAGTACGCCAACTGCCAGGGCCAGACGGCCCCGTGCACGGTCTACACGAGCAAGCCGCGCGTGGTCGGAGCCACCTTCCGCAAAAACAGGTAGTTACGAACCGGGGTCACGAATCGGGGCCAGGCACCATTCCGCTGGTGCCTATTCCGCTGGTGCCTGACCCCATTCCTGTGGTGCCTGACCCCATTACACCTCAGTCATAGCGCTTGGCCGCGGCCGCGGGATTGGACGGCGGCGCGGCGTGCGCGGATGTCGCTGCCTGAGACCGAGCGCATGTGCTCGCGGGCGCGCTGTGTTTCCAGTGCCAGCGCTTCTTTCATCGGCATCCGGTAGCCGTCGTCGATCAGGCGCTTGTAGGCGCGCACGACATCGCGCGGGGCGCCCTGCATGTCGCGCGCGAGCGCGCGGGCGGCAGGCATCAGCGCATCCGTCGCGACGACCCTCGATACCAGCCCCCACGCCGCCGCGTCGGCAGCCGAAAGGAAGTTGCCCGAAAGCGACAGCTCCTTGGCGCGCGAAAGCCCGACGATGCGCGAGAGTTTCTGGCTCAGACCCCAGCCCGGCAAGATGCCGACGCGGGCGTGCGTGTCGGCAAAGCGTGCATCCTCGGATGCCAGCAGCACGTCGCACGCGAGCGCCAGCTCGAAACCGCCGGTGATCGCAAAGCCGTTGATCGCGCCGATCACCGGTCCGGGAAAACTCTCGACTGCCTCGACGACGTCGGCTCCGGCCACCGCGCTCTCGCGCTCGCTTCGGCCTGCGCTGTCGGGGTCGACGCCGGAGGCCGACTCCGGCGCCGCCCCCTGAGGCTCGCTGCCCAGCTCGCGAAGATCGAGCCCCGCGCAGAACGCGCGCCCGTTTCCGGTCAGGATTGCCACGTCGACGTCTTCATCGACGGCAAGCTCGCGGAACGTTGCGACGAGCTCGCGGCGAAGCTGGCGCGACAACGAGTTCAGCTTGTCGGGACGGTTCAGCGCAACGACGGCTACGCCGGCGTCTTTCTCGACCAGAAGCACAGGATCGCTCACGAAGTCTCCTTTGCCCACCGCACGGTGACGGCGCAGCGCTTGCTCACCGCTGCGCACCGATGGCAGCGCAGCGTTTGTCCGTCAATAACGTGCGGCCGCCGCGCCGGGCTCCTTCACTGCCCAGGCGCTGCCGTCACCGGCGTGCCGCCCGACGGCGGGGGATGCAGACGCCAGATCTGGTAAGGACCGTGGCTGCGGATCTCGTTGTCATCGAGGAACAGGACGTCCTGCAGCGCGCTGCAGGTCACGTACAGCATGCCGCCGGGCCCGAAGCTGAAACCGTCCGGCCAGCGAAGGCGAGGATCGGCGACCAGCGTTTCCAGGCTTCCGTCGGGTTTGAGGCGATGAATCGCCGAATGCTCCATGTCGCCGATGTAGACGTTGCCGGCGTCGTCGGTCGTAAGACCGTCGGTCAGCGTCTTGTCGGCAAAATTCTCGACGCGCGAGGCCAGCGTCGCCGCGTCCAGCGAAGTATCGACGAGGTCGCTCGCGCGCACGCGGTACATGCGGCTGCCGGTGACGGCGCCGTAGTAGAGCCACTGCCCGTCGCGCGACAGCGCGATGGAATCGACGGCGATGCGAAGCGGGAGGATTCCTCCGGGCAGCATCATGCGCCGCGCGCCCGCCTGGATGATCCACGGCTCGGCCTGCACGGACGGATGTCCCTGGAGCACGCGACGGCTCGTCTTCGTCCTGGTGTCGTACACGATCAGCGCGGGTGTCTGCAGCACCGGGCTCGTCTCGGCGATGAAGATGTAGCGGCCTTCCGGATCGACCTGGAAGTCGTTGAGCATCGAGCCGAGACCGGCCACCGACGACGGGAATTCGTAGCGATGGACGATGCGGCCGCTTGCCGTGTCGAAGGCGAGGATCCGCGGCGTGCCGCGGCCGAATCGCGCGAAATCGAGCACCCACAGCCGGCCGAGGCGGTCGATGCGCACCGCGAGGATCGACTGGAAGTACGGAAGATCCTCGCGCGGATGCTGGAACGCTTCGTCGGGAAACGGCACGGGCTTGCCGCCGGAAAGCTCGACGACCGAATCGGAAGGATGTCCGTCGGGATGCAGCGTGAAGAAGATGCGTCCTTCGGCCGAGACCGCGATGTTGCCCGGCGGAAAATCGAGATCGGCGACTTTCTCGACCGCATCGGAGCTCAGGAGCGGCGCCTTGCTGCGGTCGGGAAGGCGCGACCCGCCGCTGCGGCTGTAGACGATGCCGCCGAGCAGCGACAGCAGGACGGCGACGACGACGCCGACGATTCGCAGCAGCGTCTTCATGCCGGTGCTCCTGCAACGTCGACGATGACCTTGCCATAGCTCTTGCGCCCCGCAAGGTCCGAGAGCGCGTGCACGACGTCCTCGAACGCGTAGGCACCGAACAGCACGGGCGCGATCTGCCCGCGCGCATGCATTTCGCAGAGCCGCTCGTACGCGTCGGCGACAAGCGGGCTGCTGCGGTCGCGGTAAGCGCCCCAGTTCAATCCGACGACCGAAATGTTCTTCAGCATGATGCGGTTGGCGGCGATCTCGGGGATGCGGCCGCCGGCAAAGCCGATCACGAGCAGGCGCCCTTCGAAAGCGATGCAGCGCGTGGATGCGTCGAAGACGTCGCCGCCGATGCTGTCATAGATCACGTCGGCGCCCTTGCCGCCGGTCAGCTCGTGCACGCGAACGGCGAAGTCTTCGTCGCGATAGTCGATCAGGTGATCGGCGCCGGCGCGGCGGCAGACTTCGAGCTTGTCGGGGCCGCCGGCGGTCGCCGCCACCGTGGCACCGAGCGCCTTGCCGATCTGGATCGCGGCGCTGCCCACTCCACCGGCGCCGTTGTGAACCAGCAGGAACTCGCCCGCAGCAAGGGCCGCGCGGCGTACCAGCGCGAACCACGAAGTCTGGTACGTGAGCAGCAGTGCGGCCGCTTCGCGGTCGGAGATCGAGTCGGGGACGCGAAAACAGGACGCGCCGGGGACGGCCACGCGTTCGGCGAGGGCTCCCCAAGGCGCTGCCGCGATCACGCGCTGGCCCGCATGGACGAGACCTGCGTCATCCGGTTCGATGACGATGCCGCAAGCTTCGATGCCTGGCGTGAAGGGAAGCGGGGCCTTGACCTGGTAGCGGCCCTGGATCGAAAGAAGATCGGCGAAATTGAGGCCCACCGTTCGCACGGACACGAGCGCGTGGTCCGGCTCGCGCGACGGCTCGGCAGCGTCCGTCTCCAGCACCATGGCCGCGGCCGGCTCTCCATACTCGTGCACTTTCCACGCTCGCATGGCCTGCTCCGTGGCGCGGGTTGTGTCCTGCGTTCAAAGCCGGCGCAAAGGGCAGGGGGACAGTCGCAAAGGGCGGTCGCTCCGGGGCCGCGCCTGCGCAGAGCGGCCCGCCGCTCACGCAGATCGGCCGTTCGACACCGCCGGCCGCTGCAGACACACCCGCAGCCGATGCCCGCGCGCGCCGTGCTGTTCGATCTCGACGGGACCCTGCTCGATTCGCTGGCCGACATCGGCGAGTCGGTCAATGCCGTGCTCGAGGAGCAGGGATTTCCGGCCCACGACCTGTCGAGCTACCGCGCTTTCGTCGGGGACGGCATGAGGTCGCTCGTCATGAGGACGCTGCCGGCGGATCGTTGTGACGAACAGACCATCGCTTCGACGCTCGAGCGCCTGCGAAGGACGTACGCATCGCGGGCCGAGCTTCGCACACGGCCGTACGACGGAATTCCCGAGCTTCTGGACGAGCTCGAGCGGCGGGGCATTCCGGTCGCGATCCTGTCGAACAAGCCCGACGACCTGACGCGGCGCCTCGCCACGTCGCTGCTCGGCCGCTGGAAGTTCCGCGTCGTGTTCGGCGAGAGGCCCGGAGTGCCGCGCAAGCCGGACCCGGCCGGCGCGATGGAGATCGCCGCACTTCTCGGCCTCGCGCCGGCACAGGTGCTGTACGTCGGCGACACGCCGACCGATCTTGCGACTGCACGCGCCGCGGGGATGCCGGCCGTCGCAGTGGCCTGGGGATTTCGTTCGCGCGCCGAGCTTGCGGCGGCCGGCGCAGACCGGATCGCCGCGGATCCGGCCGAGATCCTGCGCGCAGTGGAGAGCTCGGGCCCTCGCTGCGTCTGACGCGGCGCCGCATTGCCGTCGATCCGATCTCCGTTCGATCTCCTGTCGGTCCTCCGCTGATCTTTCCGCTGATCTTTCTGCCGTTCTTGCGGCCGGGCGGCGCCGAGTCCGGACCGTCGCTGGAAGTCGCCGGCTCAGACGCTATAGTGGCTGACTGCCGCCGGCCCGCGACCCGCGCCTTGAGGACGCGTCCGGACCCCGCGGCTGACGCAACGCATGACTGCCATTCTCGGGATCTCCGCCTACTACCACGACTCCGCTGCTGCGCTGCTGATCGATGGCAACATCGTCGCCGCGGCCCAGGAGGAGCGGTTCACGCGCAAGAAGCACGACCACCGCTTCCCGGAGCACGCGATCCGCTACTGCCTCGACCACGCCGGGATCTCGATTGCCGATCTCGACCACGTCGTCTTCTACGACAAGCCTCTGCTCAAATTCGAAAGGCTGCTGGAGACCTACCTGGCGTACGCGCCGCAGGGTTTCCCGTCGTTCATGAAGGCGATGCCACTTTGGCTGCGCCAGAAGCTCTACATCCCGCGCGAGATCCGCAAGGGACTGGGCGGCCAGTACAAGGGACGCTGCATCTTCACCGAGCACCACGAGTCGCACGCGGCCAGCGCGTTCTTCCCGTCGCCGTTCGAGGAGGCGGCGGTGATGACGCTCGACGGTGTCGGCGAGTGGGCGACTTCGAGCTGGGGCGAAGGCCGCGGCAACCGCATGCAGTTGCTCGGCGAGCTTCGTTTCCCGCATTCGCTCGGACTGCTCTACTCGGCGTTCACGTACTACTGCGGCTTCAAGGTCAATTCGGGCGAATACAAGCTGATGGGCCTGGCTCCTTACGGCGAGCCGACCTTCGCCGACAAGATCCTGGCCAACCTGGTCGACGTCAAGGAAGACGGCTCGTTCCGCATGGACATGTCGTACTTCAACTACTGCCAGGGTCTGACGATGACGTCGCCGAAGTTCGATGCGCTCTTCGGCGCACCGGCGCGTGCTGCGGAGTCTCCGCTGGACGACCGCCACATGGACATCGCGGCGTCGATCCAGAAAGTCACCGAGGAGATCATGCTGCGCATGTCGCGGCACGTGCACCGCAGGACGGGACTGAACAACCTGTGCCTGGCCGGCGGCGTCGCGCTCAACTGCGTCGGCAACGGCAAGGTGCTGCGCGAAGGCCCCTTCGAGAACATCTGGATCCAGCCTGCCGCAGGGGATGCGGGCGGAGCGCTCGGTGCCGCGCTGTACGTCTGGCACCAGCTCCTCGACAAGCCTCGCACCGTCGGCAAGAGCGACAGCCAGTACGGCAGCCTGCTCGGACCGCGCTACTCGCGCGAAGAAATCCACGCTTTCCTCGAATCCGAAGGTGCCGTCGCGCACGAGTACGCGGACGACGAGGTGCTCTGCGACGAGGTCGCCGGGCTGCTGGCCGGCGAAAACGTCGTCGGCTGGTTCCAGGGCCGCATGGAGTTTGGCCCTCGCGCTCTCGGCGGGCGCAGCATCCTCGGCGATGCGCGCAGCCGCCAGATGCAGTCGACGATGAACCTGAAGATCAAGTTCCGCGAGTCGTTCCGGCCGTTCGCACCGTCCGTGCTGGCCGAGCGCTCGAGCGACTGGTTCGGCATGCGCACGAGCGACGAGAGCCCGTACATGCTGATCGTCGCGCCGGTCAACGAGGACAAGCGTCTTGCCGTCAACGGCCAGGCCGCGGGCCTGAAGGGCATCGAGAAGCTCAAGGTGCCGCGCTCGGACGTGCCGGCGATCACGCACGTCGACTATTCGGCGCGCGTGCAGACCGTCGATGCTGCACGCCACGGCCGCTACCGGCGACTGATCGAGAAGTTCGAAGAGAAGACCGGGTGCCCGATGCTGATCAACACCAGCTTCAACGTGCGCGGCGAGCCGATTGTCTGCACTCCTTCGGACGCCTACCGCTGTTTCCTCGCGACCAACATGGACGTGCTGGTGCTCGAGAACTTCGTGCTGCTCAAGAAAGAGCAGGTGGGCGCGAAGGAGATCGACGTCGCCGCCTACCTGTCCCAGTTCCAGCTCGACTGACGGAGGATGGCGCCGTGGCGATCATGGAAATCAACTGGAACCCGACCCGCAAGGAATTGCGGCAGTTCGGCTTCCTGTGCCTCGGCTTCTTCGGGCTGATCGCGGCGGGGCGTTACCACCGCGGCGGCCTGACGACTTCCGTCGAGGTGTTTGCCGCGCTGGCTGCCGCGGGAGGAATCCTCGGCGCTGCCGCTCCGCAGCTGCTGAAGCGGGTCTACGTCGGATGGATGGTCGCGGTTTTTCCGATCGGCTGGACCGTCTCGCACCTGCTCCTCGGTTTCATTTATTTCTTCGTACTGACGCCGGTGGGCATCGTCATTCGCCTGCTCGGCCACGACCCGATGAACCGCAGCTTCGACCGAAGCGCCCAGTCCTATTGGATCATCCACGAGCAGGCCCCGGTGGCGCGCTACTTCCGCCAGTTCTGAGCGGACCCAACTTCCACAAACAGGCGAGCGATGGCTGACAACACGGCACCACGAAAGGGAGCGAGCGAGTTCGAGCGCGAAGCGGGACAAGCCCAGGTGGGATTGGCAGGCGAGTTCCTCGACTACCTTCGCCAGAACAAGAAGTGGTGGATCACACCGATCGTCGTCGTGCTGCTGCTCGTCGGCGCACTGGTGATCTTCGGCGGCAGCGCGGCCGCTCCGTTCATCTACACGCTGTTCTAGGCCGCGGCGGCCTCGCCCGTGAGCCCGTCGCGGCGCCCTGCGGCGCTCTTTGCAGCCCTGGCGGCGCTCCTCGCCGCCGGGCTCACCCTCGGCCTCGTCGAGGTCGTCCTTCGCGTCGTCGACTATCCCCCGGCAACGTTCTCTCCGTGGATCCGCAGCGACCTGTTCGGCTTTCGCCTGGCGCCGGACATCGACGTGCGCATGCGCGGCCCCGAGTACGACGTGCGCATTCAGACCAACTCCCTCGGCATGCGCGACGACGAGCCCGGACCCAAGAACAAGCCCAGGGTCATGCTGATCGGCGATTCCTTCGCGATGGGCTACGGGGTCGAGCGCGGCAAGCTATTCGCCGACCTGCTCGAGAAGGACCTCGGCATCGACGTCGAGGACATGGGCACCGGCGGCTACGAGATCGTCCAGCAGCCCCGGGTCCTCGCCGAGTACGGGCCGCGCCTTTCGCCCGACCTCGTGCTCTACGCGATGTACCTCGGCAACGACCTCTCGCAGAACGACGAGTGGGAGGAGAGGGCCGACGGCAGCCTGCACAACAAGACCCGCGAGTACCCGGTGCGCCAGCCGAACGAGTGGAAGCTCGTGCGCCTGGTCCACGACGGAATCTACGGAATCCGCAAGGGTCGCAGCGAAAAGGAAGGAGAATGGCTGCCTTACGAGGGTTACCTCGGGCTTTGCGAGAAGGATCTCGGCGCCGAGGCGATCAAGGATTACGCCGATGCCGAGGCGCTGCTGGTGCGCGTGGCCGAGCAGAGTCGCAGGCTGCGGGCACCGCTTCTCGTGCTCGAGATCCCGTACCGGTCGATGGTCGAGCCCGACGCCTACACCAGCCTGGCATCCAAGGTTCCCGGCCTGGCCGAGCGTTACGACTTGACGCAGCCGGCCCGCGAAATCGGCCAGCGGATGACGAAGGACGGCATCGAGCACGTCGACGTCACGCCGAACCTCGTCGAGGAGTTCAAGCGCAGCGCCAAACCGCTGTTCTACCCGATCGACGGCCACCTTACGGAAGCCGGTCACGCCGCCGTGGCCCGCTTCCTCGAGCCCTACGTGCGCGACCACCTGCGCCCCGACGCCGACCGTCACTTGTAAATCGGCCGCGAGGGTGGAACCGTCCCGTCCCCCGCGGAAAATGCGGATTGGGAATGGGGTCAGGCACCAGCGGAATGGGGTCAGGCACCAGCGGAATAGGACAGGCTCAAGCGGCCGGGGTGCCGATGCGCAGTATTCCGCTGGTGCCTGACCCCATTCATTGACCCAGCGTCGAGTGGGCGAGAGTGGCGGAACTGGCAGACGCACTGGACTTAGGATCCAGCCCGTTTCGGCGGATGGGGGTTCGAGTCCCCCCTCTCGCACTCCGCGACGCGACAGAAAGTAATCCGGTGACAAACCGGCCAGTTGAACGAAGAACGTCAGAGGAAGCTTGATCTAGAAATGTCCGACATTCAGTCCACCATCGAAGAGACGGGACCCATCGCCAGGACGATGAAGGTCTCGGTGTCGCCCGATCACGTGCGGGGCTGTTTCGACAAGGCCTACCGCCAGCTCCAGGGACGCGCCCACCTTAAGGGCTTCCGCAAGGGCAAGGCCCCAAGGCCCATGCTCGAAAAAGTCTACGGCCCCGAGGTCGAACGCGACGTGCTGAGCGAGCTGATCGAGGAGGGCTGCGCGCACTCGATCCGCGAGCACAAGCTCGACGTCGTCACGGCTCCGCGCCTGGTAAAGCATGAGTACCCCGGCGAGGGAGCCGGGCTGTCGTTCGAGGCTGCAGTCGACGTGCGGCCGGACGTCAAGCTGGGGCAGTTCAAAGGACTGGAAGTCGACAAGCTCGTCGCCAAGGTCGAGGACTCCCACGTGGAGGCTTCGCTGGAGGCACTGAGAAACCGCATGGCCGTGCTGCGCGTCGAAGAAGAAAGGGACACCGTCGAGCAGGGCAACGTCGTCGTGTTCTCGATGTTCGGATTCGAAGGCGACACCGCGGTGCCCGGCACTGCGGGCGAAGGGCTGGTGCTCGAAGTCGGCTCGGGCCGCTTTCCCGAGGAGTTCGAGAAGCAGCTCGTCGGCATCCGGCGCGGGGAGCGCTCGCCGGTTACGGTGTCGTTCTCCGACACGCACGGCGACGAGAACGTGCGCGGCAAGACGATCCGCTTCGAGGTCACTGTGACCGAGATCAAGGTCAAGGTGCTTCCGCCGCTGGACGACAGCCTGGCTGCGGAGGCCGGTATCGAGGGCATCGAGACGCTCGACGCCCTTCGCGGCAGGATCCGCACCGACCTGGCCGAACGGGCCCGCCGCGAGGCCGACCGCCGCGTGCAGAACACGCTGATCGGCAAGCTCGTCGAGGCCTACGAGTTCGAGGTTCCCTCCGCCCTGCTGCACGAGACCATCCACGGCTACATGCACGAGATGGAGGCCAACGTGGAGCACGACAGCGAGGAGTCGAAGAAGCTGCACGAAGCTCTCGCGCCGCGCGCCCGCGCCGAGCTCAGGGCCGGCTTCATCCTGGATGCGATCGCCCAGGCCGAGAACATCGACGTCAGCCGCGAGGACCTGCAGGAGAGGGTCCGGATGCACCTGGCGTCGGCGGGACGCCGCGTCGAGGAGGTGCGTCGTCACTACTCCCAACCCGCCGCCATCGTCGAGCTTCGTCGCAGCATGCTGCGCGAGAGAGCGGCGCAGTGCGTCTTCGAAAACGCCGCTGTGCAGGAGCGCGAGGTGGAGGAAAGCAAAGTTGCCGCGAGTGGATGAACCCAATAGACTCGGCTTCAGCCCGGAGCCGCCCTACACAGAGGTGAGAATGAATCTGGTACCCATGGTCGTAGAGACGACCGGTCGCGGCGAGCGGGCTTACGACATTTATTCCCGGCTCCTCAAGGAACGCATCGTGTTCCTGTCGTCCGACGTCAATGACATCTCCGCTTCGCTCGTCACTGCACAGCTCCTGTTCCTGGAGTCGGAAGATCCCGACAAGGATATTTACCTGTACCTGAACTCCCCGGGGGGGTCTGTGACGGCCGGCATGGCCATCTATGACACGATGCAGTACATCCGGCCGCCGGTTTCGACGCTCTGCATCGGACAGGCCGCCAGCATGGGGGCCATCCTCCTGGCGGCGGGAGCGACCGGAAAGCGCTATGCTTTGCCGCACGCGCGCATCATGATTCATCAGCCGATGGGCGGCGCGCAGGGACAGGCAAGTGACATCGCCATCCAGGCCAAGGAGATCCTGAGAGTACGCGAGGAGCTCAACGCGATCCTCGCAAAACACACGGGCCAATCACTCGAGGTGATTGAAAAGGAAACGGACAGGGACCGGTTCATGACAGGGATGGAAGCGAAGGAGTTCGGGATCATCGATCAGGTGATCACGTCCCGGCCCGGCGCAACCTAGACCCAGGGGGACTGCTGGAGCCGACCATGCGGAAACAGGGAGACGACAAGACCAAGGACCTCGTGTGCTCCTTCTGCGGCAAGGGGCAGGAGGAAGTTCGCAAGCTGATCGCAGGGCCGACGGTTTACATCTGCGACGAGTGCATCGATCTCTGCAACGACATCATTGCGGAGGAGTGCGACCAGGAAGAATCGATCAGCGCCGTCTCGTCGGTTCCGAAGCCGGCCGACATCAAGAAGGTGCTCGACCAGTACGTCGTGGGCCAGGAGAAGGCCAAGAAGGTTCTCGCGGTCGCGGTCCACAATCACTACAAGCGCATCGACAGCTCGATGGTCACCGGAGACGTCGAGCTGCAGAAGTCGAACATCCTGCTGATCGGTCCGACCGGCTCGGGAAAGACCCTGCTCGCACAGACGCTCGCGCGCTTCCTGCAGGTGCCGTTCGCGATCGCCGACGCCACGAGCCTCACCGAGGCCGGCTACGTCGGCGAGGACGTCGAGAACATCATCCTCAGCCTGTTGCAGAACGCCGATTACGACGTCGAGAAGTGCCAGCGCGGCATCGTCTACATCGACGAGATCGACAAGATCGCGCGCAAGGGCGACAACCCGTCGATCACGCGCGACGTATCGGGCGAAGGCGTCCAGCAGGCGCTGCTCAAGATCATCGAAGGCACCACCGCCAGCGTTCCTCCCAAGGGTGGGCGCAAGCACCCCCAGCAGGAATTCCTGCAGGTGGACACGACCAACATCCTGTTCATCTGCGGCGGCGCCTTCGTCGGCCTCGACGACATCATCCGGCGGCGCATCGGCATGAAGGGCATGGGCTTCGGCGCCGACATCCGCGCCAAGAAAGAGAAGGAAACCACCTCGGTTCTGGTCGACGTGCAGACCGAGGACCTGCTCAAATTCGGCCTGATTCCCGAGTTTGTCGGCCGAGTCCCGGTGATTGCCGCGCTGCGCGACCTTGACGAAGAGTCACTCGTGCGCATTTTGAAGGAGCCGAAGAACGCCCTGACCAAGCAGTACTCGAAATTGTTCGAGATGGAGAGCGTGCGGCTGAAGTTCACGGAGGGGGCACTCAGGGCCATCGCGAGGGAAGCCTTCCGCCGCAAAAGCGGCGCGCGCGGCCTCAGGGCCATCATGGAGGAGATCATGCTGGACGTGATGTACGACATCCCGTCCCAGGCCGAGATCGAAGAAGTCGTGATCTCCGAGGAAGTCGTCGAGCGAAAAGAGAGCCCGATCGTCGTCTATACCAGTGCGACGAGGGCCAGCTAGGGCCTGGTACCCAGTCGCGAACCGGTGAACGGCGAGATCCAGACGTTACACCGGGCGGATACGGTGCCTGGCTGGGCCACGCAAGTGGAGTGGGGGCTGGCAGGCGAGGGAGAAGAGGTGACCCGATGAGCAAGGAACGCGAGCCGATGATCTTCCGAAATCCACGGTCAGGGGAAAGTGACCAGCCCCAGAAGGCCGCGTCGGCCATTCCGTTGCTGCCGCTGCGCGACATCATCGTCTTCCCGCACATGGTCGTGCCGCTGTTCGTCGGCCGCCAGAAGTCCATCGCCGCCCTCGAGGCTGCCATGGCCGGCGACCACGCGATCCTGCTGGCGGCGCAGAAGGACGCCAAGACCAACGATCCCACCCGCGAGGACATCCACGAAGTCGGGACGCTCGGCCAGGTGGTGCAGCTGCTTCGCCTGCCCGACGGCACCGTCAAGGTGCTCGTCGAGGGTAAGAGGCGCGCCCGCATCACGGCGTTCACACCCGAGGAGAACTACTTCGCGGTCCAGGTCGAGCCGATCGAGGAAGGCATTGCCGCCGGCGCCGAGATCGAGGCGCTCGTTCGCAGCGTCAACTCGACGTTCGAAGCCTACGTGCGCGCCAACAAGAAGATTCCGCCCGAGATGGTGATGACGGTCGCGTCGATCGACGACCCGTCGCGCCTCGGCGACACCGTGGTGTCGCACCTCACCGTCAAGCTCGAAGACAAGCAGGACCTGCTGGAGACCTTCGACATCGGCGAGCGCCTCGAGAAGGTGCTCGGCTTCATGCGTTCGGAGATGGAGATCCTCGAGGTCGAAAAGCGCATCCGCTCCCGCGTCAAGAAGCAGATGGAGAAGACGCAGAAGGAGTACTACCTCAACGAGCAGATGCGCGCGATCCAGAAAGAGCTCGGCGAGAAGGACGAGTTCAAGAACGAGATCCAGGAGCTCGAGGAGCGCCTTGCCAAGCTGCAGATGCCCGACGACGCCCGCGAGAAGGCGGAGAAGGAGATCAAGAAGCTCAAGATGATGTCGCCGATGTCGGCCGAGGCCACCGTCGTGCGCAACTACATCGACTGGATGCTCGCGCTGCCGTGGGGCGACTACACCGAGGACCGCATCGACATCGGCGCCGCGCGCAAGGTGCTCGACGAGGATCACTACGGTCTGGACAAGGTCAAGGAGCGCATCCTCGAGTACCTCGCGGTGACCAAGCTCGTCGGCTCGATCAAGGGGCCGATCCTCTGCCTCGTCGGACCTCCGGGCGTCGGCAAGACGTCGCTCGGCCGCTCGATCGCCCGCGCGACGGGACGCCAGTTCGTGCGCGTCTCTCTCGGCGGCGTGCGCGACGAGGCCGAGATCCGCGGCCACCGAAGAACGTACATCGGAGCGCTGCCCGGCAAGATCATCCAGGGCCTGAAGAAGGCCGGAAAGGGCAACCCGGTGTTCCTGCTCGACGAGATCGACAAGATGAGCACCGATTTCCGCGGCGACCCCGCCTCGGCGATGCTCGAAGTGCTCGATCCCGAGCAGAACGCGACGTTCAACGACCACTACCTCGACGTCGATTACGACCTGTCGAAGGTGATGTTCGTCACGACCGCGAACACGCTCGACCGCATCCCGCGTCCTTTGCAGGACCGCATGGAGATCATCCGCATCCCGGGCTACACCGAGCTCGAGAAGCTGCAGATCGCGAAGAACTTCCTCGTGCCCAAGCAGCGCGAAACCAACGGCCTGCCCGACAAGCAGGTGATCTTCGCCGACCAGGCGCTGATGTCGATCATCCGGCACTACACCAAGGAAGCGGGAGTCCGTAACCTCGAGCGCGAGATCGCCGCGGTGTGCCGCAAGGTGGCCGTGAAGGTCGCAGCGACCGAGTCGCCGAAGCCCATCGTCGTGTCGGCCAAGGCGCTGCAGAAGTACCTCGGACCGACCAAGTTCCGCTACGGCCGCGCCGAAGAGGACTCGATGGTCGGCATCACGACGGGCCTGGCGTGGACCGAGCTCGGCGGCGAGCTGCTCAACACGGAAGTCACCGTGCTTCCGGGCAAGGGCAAGCTGACGATCACCGGCCAGCTCGGCGAAGTCATGAAGGAGTCGGCCGAAGCGGCAATGAGCTACGTGCGCTCGCGCGCGCAGGAGCTCGGTTTCCGCAACGACTTCTACCAGACCATCGACGTGCACCTGCACGTACCGGAGGGCGCGATCCCGAAGGACGGCCCGTCGGCCGGCATCACGATGGCGACGTCACTGGTCTCGGCGCTGACGCGCATGCCGGTGCGCCACGACACCGCGATGACCGGCGAGATCACGCTGAGGGGCCGCGTCCTGCCGATCGGCGGCCTCAAGGAAAAGCTGATGGCTGCGCACCGCGCGGGCATCAAGCGCGTGATCATCCCGGCCGAGAACGAGAAGGACATCCAGGACCTGCCGCCGTCCGTGCTTCGCGCTCTGGCGATCCGCCCGGTGGAGCATATGGACGAGGTGCTCGACGCCGCGCTGATGCTGCCGGAAGGCCGCAAGTCGGTGTTCCTGCGACTGCGCACGCGCGACCTCGGCGCGCTGCCGCTCGAGATGGATATCTCGCAGCCGGTCACGCCGCCCGTGGTGACGCCGACCCCGGAAGGCACCGAGGTCATCACGCACTGATCCAGCATCGGGGACAGTCCTCATTCCAATTCGGAATGGGGACTGTCCCCGTTTCATTTGCGCCCACCGGTTTTTGCGCGGTTAGCTCAGTCGGGAGAGCACCGGCCTTACAAGCCGGGGGTCGCTGGTTCGAGCCCAGCACCGCGCACCAATTCTTGCAGCGTTTTCAGCCACTTTGCGCGGTGCTCGTGCCGTGCCGGGATCACGCACGGTGCTGGTGCCGGTAGTGGTGCCGGTTGCTGCGTTCAGCTTCTGTACCGCCGCGAGCTGGTGACTTGGGCTGAGGTGCGCGTAACGCAGCGTCATCACAATTGACTGGTGGCCCATCAATTCCTGCACAGTCCGAATGTCCACCCCTGCCATAACGAGGCGAGACGCGAAGGTATGCCGCAGATCGTGCCAGCGCAGGCCCTCGACCTTCGTGCTCTTGAGCGCGGGCAGGAAGGCTCGGTGCACGAAATTCTTGGCGTCCCGGGCGGTCTGGCCGCCCTTCGCCTCGCCCGCCTTCGTCTTGACCTCTTTGGACGGGAACACGAAGTCGTTTCGAGCTCGGCTCGGAAGCTCGCGCAGGATCGCCCGCACGGTGTCGTTCATCGGCACGCGCCGCAGCTTGCCGCTTTTGCTGAGCGGGATGGTGAGGACGCCAGCGGCGAAGTCCACGTTGTCCCAACGGAGTCCGAATTGCTCGCCCTGGCGCAGGCCGGTGTGGATCGCGAAGGCGACCAGCGGCCAGTCGGCAGGCTTCATTGCTTCGCGCAGCTTGGTCTCCTCGTCGGCTGAGAGGAATCGCACGCGCTCGTTGTTCTCTCGGTACAACTTGACGCGGTTTGTTGGGTTCGCGGGCACAAGTCCGTCGGCGACGGCAATGTTGAACACGCGCTTCAGGAACTTTACTTCCCGGTTCACGGTGGCCGGGGCGGATGTCTTGATGCGCTCGGCTTGGTAGCGCTCAACATCGCCCGGTGTGATCTGCGCGAGCGTCCGGCCCGGGAAGGCTTCCTTCCAATAACGGCCGTAGCGTTCGTAGTCGCTGAAGGCGCGAATGCGGCCCTTCGCGCGCTTCATCACGTCGTCAATCATGTCGGCGAGCAGCGTGTCGCGTCGGCCGATAGATTCCGGGAAGAAGCGGCGCTCGTGAACCTCGTTCTTACGCTTCGTGTAGACCTTGCGCGCCAGCGCCTTGGTGCCTACGCGCTCGCGGTGCTCGCGGCCCTGCTCGTCATGGTAGCGTACCCACCACACTCCGCTGCCGCGCGGACGTTCGAAGACGCCACGGTCATTGCTGCCGCTGCGCTTGCGTTCGGGCTTGCTGTCGTCGTTCTTCGTCATCGCGTCACTCTAGATCGCACGTGCGTGCGTCGTGATTGATGTCGCATTGCGCGTGTCTGCGCAAGAGCTGTCTGCATTATTCGCCGTTGTCACGCTCACTGAAGCTGCGCAGCGCCGGTCGCTCGGACCGCTTCACCAGCTTCTCAAGCTCGCTTGTCTTGAACCGGAGCGCGCGGCCAATCTTCACCGTCGCGATGCGTCGCTCATAGGCGAGCGCATACATCGTGGATGGCTTGAGCCCGAGCATTTCCGCAGCTTCGCGGACTGTAAGCAGCCGGTCAGACATGCGCGTCACGGCTGCTGTAGAGGGCATGCATTTCCAGAAGCCATTCCCGCATGAGCCCCATGACTTCAGCCAGGACAGTCTCAGCGCGATCGGCGGGTACTCGACGGGCATGGATAGTGTGACGAGTTACGACCGGCCGTCGAACGCCACGCATCCGAAGCATCCGATAGATGCGAGCCTGAAGCTCGGGAGAAAATTCCCACGGCGATGGCGTGTAACCCCAGACGTCAAGCCATAGCTCTGCGGTGGTGCGTCTGTGCTCGACCGTGGCGTGCGGCTGATTGCGGGCGACACAGTCCCTGTCCCACGCGGTCGCGAGGCGGGGACAGGAACGGCGGGAATACGAAAGGAATCCGGCCTGGCGTGCGCGTCCTCAGACAACACTCTGTCGCCCGCTTGGTGTCCACGCGTATCGTTAATCTTCTTGAAGTGGTCAAGGCGTGAGGTCGAGTCGCTCAACCCCGTGAGTTCCGCGGTCACGTGTAGCTGTGGAGTGGCGCTCGCCCCGATGCACGCCGAGACGGAAGACGCGTGGGTCAAAATGGCGGACGCGGCGATGTATGAAGCCAAACAGCTTGGCCGTAACTTGGTCCGCGTCTCCGGCGAACCGCCACCAGCGCCGGATCAGGTACGGAAGCCCGCTCGAAAAGTTGCGCTCCCCGGAACGCTATCGGAAGAGATGAGCGAGAGATTGCGGCTCGATCTTCTGCGGCGAGGTGGAGCGATGTGCCCTGTGAATCAGATCCCGCTCGATGCGCGCGACATCACAACAGTCGGGGAGCGAGGGAGGTCGTTTCTAGTCACCTGCCCCGGGTGCGGTTTCAACGCCACATTGCCCGGTCCCGGGAGCTAGGCCGAGCGCCAGTGAAGAACGGGCCATGTCTGCGCACGTCAGTAGTGAATCCATTCTTGGTAGCGGACGGTCCCGGCACTCAAGCCATACGGCGTGGATTCGCCGAAGCGCTCGGTGATCTACGAATCGAGGTTCAGCGAAAGGCTCAGGTCACGGAGGCATTCCTAGACGTGGCCGAGCGGCAGCTCGTGTCGCGAAGCGAGAGCACGAAGGATCCCAATTGACGGATCTGAGTCGGATGCGGGAGCCCAGCCACTCGTCATGAAAGTTTGCTGTGCGATTCCCCGAGAGGCTTCGGCCGCAGTTGCACGCTTGCCGGGGCGGTGGCGGCGTAGCCTCGGACCCCGCGGCATCCAGCACGGTCGCGTCCTCGCGAACAGTTGAGGGCAACGGTGCTGCCGCCGCCGTGACGGAGAGCCGCGTGGTGCAGTCCTACGTCGCGCTCAGAGTCACGAGCCGGAGCGAACGGCACGGACGAAGATGTTGAATGTCTTGAAGTCGCTGAACGCGAACCCGTCGACGGTGCCGACGAGCCACGCGAACGACGGATCGTTCGCGTCGGTAGACGCGGACCAGTAGTCCGACGCTGCGTCTGGCTGAAACTCCGCGCCAAGGGGCCAACCGGGGAGCGCCGTCAACTCCTCGACGGTCGGCAGCCGCCAGTCGCAGTGCCCCGCGTAGCAGCCTGTCGTCGCAACGCCGTCGGGCGAAGTGCCACCGTTCAGCTTGGCAAGGAAGTCCGTGAACGCACCGCCGTCCGGAGCGGTTCCGGAGCTGCTCCACTGGTAGGAGTTGTCCACGTCGTGGGGATCGGTGAGGTTGGGCACTCGGTCCGAAGCGTCCTTCTTCTCCCACTCCAACCCTGTTTTGTGGTCAATGATCGTGTCCCCCGACGCATCGAAGCGGGTCGCGTAGCAGCCGCTCGTGTCGAACGTGCAGCCCGCCGCGCACGCGAGGGTGCCGCCCGCGAAGCCCTGCGTCACGCACGTCGCGCCATTCAGGTTCCCGACGTCGCAGTCTTCGATAGCGTCGATTGTCCCATCACCGCAGCGCGGGCATTCCAGCGCGACGGGCTGTCCCACGGCGTCCTTGAGCACCAAAAGCGCGTCCGATGACGTGACCTTGCCGCTGCTGTTGACGTCCCCGCAAACCGGGTCGGCGGAAAGCGCCACGCCAGCGTGCAATATCGTTGCGGCGAGAGCCGCCCCTATGATCATGATTCGCATGAAGGACACACTTGTTCCCGGTCAGGGCTGAAGCCAGCGCCGGAAGCACGGGTCATTCAGTGCAAATGCTCCAGTCCTAAATTTATTGCGCGATTACCCGAGGGCCTTCAGGCCCAGCCGCGAAATCGCTGGGGGCGGTGGCGGGTAGCCTCGAACCCCGCGGCATCCAGCACGGTCGCGTCCTCGCGCACAGTTGCGGGCAACGGTGCTGCCGCCGCCGTGACGGAGAGTCGCGTGGTGCAGCCCTCGGTCACGATACTGTGCTGCCTGCCCGATGCCGAGTCACGACTTATCCCGACTTGCAGAGCCAGCCGTCACCCGCGACGGCGCCGCCTGCGCAGAAGCCGGCACGAACAGCACGAACAAAGAAGTTGCCGCCCTTGGCGAACGCGCCCTCGCCGCCGAGGCTGAAGTACACGCTCCACGCGTCGCCCGGGTAGGCCGCGTACGTAGACGCCGACCAATAGGAGTCAGCCGCGGTGCAGCTACACGTCGGATCGGTGATGGCCGTGCACGCAAGCCCGCAGCTCGCGCCGTTGAACGCTGCGTTCACGGTCGGCCCCGGATACGGAATGTTGTAATCCACGATACTGACCAGTTCCTTGATGCTCGGCAGCCGCCAGTCGCGGTGTCCAGCGAAGCCGCAAGCACCGGTGGGAACCGAGCAATCCGTGTTGGTCGTGCAAGGAAGCGTCGTGTCCTTGTCGCAGCGGTTGTTCAGTTGATTCAGGAATATCGTGACCGCCGCGCCGTTGTACGCGGTGCCTGGATTGGCGTTCGCGGTCCAGAGATAAGTGTTGTTGGCGTTGTGCGGATTCGCGCAGGTCCCGTCTTCATCCGTACAGTACACGTGATTGTTGTCCGCGTTGTTGTCCCACGCGATCTTCTTCTCCCACATACGTCCCGTGTTTCCGTCCGTGATCGTGCCGTCGCCGTTATCCGTGTAGGCGAGCGTCAACCCCGACCGTACCTCGCCGTCGTCGCCTCTGCCGTAGCTCTCCGTCTGGCCGCTGCCCAGGGGCAGGCCCGGCGGTGCACATTGAAGCGTGATCTGCTGACCGACAGCAGCTTTGAGCACCGCGAGCGCATCTGACGCGCTGAGGTTGCCACTGTTGTTCACGTCACCGCAGACGGGAGCCGGATCGGCCGCCAGCACCACACCAGCATTCAGTAAGACGGTTGCAACCATCGCCACCGTGATCGTCTTTCGCATAGGCCCACACTCGTCCCCGGTCAGGACTGAATCCAGCCGGAAGTGTGGCTGGAGCCGTGCAGCGGGGGCGCTGGCGGGCTCGGAGCGGGTGCGGGCCACCCACGGCCAACGAGGCCGCAGCAGACTCCGGGTCGCTTGGTGCAAATGCACCAGCCCCAATTTTGTTGTGCGATTGGCTGAGGGCCTTCAGACCCAGAATCCAGGCCGCTGG
The DNA here is from genome assembly GCA_036493895.1 of Candidatus Binatia bacterium. NCBI lineage: Bacteria > Candidatus Binatota > Binatia (SeqCode) > Binatia bacterium. Next base: position 153,923 of record DASXOZ010000017.1, read on the forward strand.
GGGCGGTGGCCCCGGGGTGCCGCCGGGGTAGGGGGCGGCGGGCAATCGGGATCGCTCACGTCCCCGTCACCTTCCGCGGTGGACGCCCGCCACTGACCCTGGGACCAGCGCTGCACTCTCGTCCTGGGGCTCCGCCCGCTGCGTCGCGCTGCGCGCAGGTAACGAAGCCTGCGCACTTCGGCGGCGACCAGCTCGATGTGCACCACCGCACTGCGGACGCGAGCTGGTGCCGGTTCTGGTGCCGGTTGATGATCGAACTCAGTCGAAAGTGATCGAAGCCAGTGGAAGTCTGCAAATCGCTAAGTGTGCGTCTTCACTTGCAACCGCTCGTCACACCAACGTTTCGTCATCATCCTCGTCCGCACTTACAAGCCGGGGGTCGCTGGTTCGAGCCCAGCACCGCGCACCAATTCTTTTCGATTTTCCAGCGACGCAGCGTAGGTCGCGGGAGTCACCGCGCCGAAGTTGCGGACTGGACAGACACGGTCTGAGTGCCAGCTGGCGGCGGCGGATCCGCGGCGCCGGAACCGTTCCGCACTATTCCATCGTTTTCATTGACCAGTTACCTCAACAGGCGGTAGCTCCCTTGTGGCAGGCCGGCTCAACTCGAGTCAGCTGCCCACACTGGAGGATGCCGATGGCCGTCGCGATCGACACGCTTGCATACGCCCGGCGGCTCCGGGAGGCTGGATTCAGCGAGAAGCAGGCCGAAGGACAGGCCGAAGCGCTCGCGGCAGCCATGACGGATTCGCTGGCGACAAAGCAGGATCTGAGCGAGATGGACGCACGGCTCGGCGCGCGCTTCACCGCGATCGACGCTCGCTTTTCCGCAGTCGACGCGCGCTTCGACCACCTCGAACGCCACTTCGATGCGCGGCTTGTCGAGCTCGAAAAGCGCATTGAAATCCGCCTGGAAGAGCAGGAAAAGCGCACGGCGATCCGTTTCGCGGAGCAGTCGGCGCGATTCGACGGCACTCTCGACGCGCGCCTGGCCGATCTCGAGCGCCGCATGACGATGCGCCTTGGCGGAATGATGGCCGCGGGGATCGGCGTCGTGTCCGTGCTGGTACGGGTGCTGTAGCGAGGCGGCAGATTTCCGGAATCCGCTTGTCGGCCGCGGCGGTGCCACACACGCGTCGCGATGGAATTCTACTGAGGCTCCCTCAGCGTGATCAGCATACCGATTTCCTTCTGGTCACTGCTGTCGCTGCCTACGTTCGGCAGCAGGAACACTCTTCCGTCCGGGCTGATGTAGCCCTGCATGCCGCCGTTGTCGGCCGCGTCGATCGTGACGACTCCATTGGACGCGACCGAGTAGGTGTGCGTCTCCGTTCCGCTGCTGTCCAGGTCCGTGTTCGTGCTCAGATTGACGTCGGCGTCCGAGACGACGTCTGCATTCGAATTGGACTTCTGCACGGAGGAGGTCTCGCTCAGCACGAGCCGGCGTCCGACGCCCCGGTGCACGGAAGCCGTACCGGCACCGTCCAGATCCAGCGTGCCAAGGCTGTGCGTCACCGCGACCGCACGGTAGCTCACGTCCGGCGATACATCGGGCGTGCCCGGTTGAAAGTTGGCCTCCAGGTGCAGACCGAACTGGACCGAGCGGTAAGTGCCGTGTCCCGTCGAGTTGCTGAGCCCGCTGCCGCGCTTGAGCCCGACGAGGATCGACGATTTGCCGGAGTCGCCCGACGCGTCGTCGCCGCGCAGCACGAGCACGTTGCGATCCGGCGTGACCGCGCCGAGTGCCAGAACGTCGCTGCCCGATTTCAGCGTCAGCGTGCCGTCCGCGGCGAGCGTGTAGTCGAGGTTGTTCTGCGCCGGCTTGTCGATCTGGCTTTCGGACAGCACGACGAACGGAGCGGCCGGAGGAGCAGCCGGCAGCGCCCCGTCCTTCGACAGGCTGATCTCGACGCCGGTCTCGCCTCCCATGCTGAGGTGTCCGGCGCCATCGAACGTGATCGTGTTGCTGCTGCTGCGCCCGGTGACGGCGCGGTGCACGTTCGTCGCGTCGGTCGTCGCTTCGACGGCGAATCGCAGCACCACAACGGACCACGTTCCCGACAGGCTCGCGTTGGTCAGACCCTCACTTTTGCGTAGCGCGAAGTCGGCATCGCTGCCGCCTTCGCTCTGGCCCGGCGCGATCGAAAGCGACGGGATCACGGCGAAGGCACTGCCGTCGGCCAGCGCGCCGCCTGCCACCTCGTTTCCTTCCGACGCCGGCGTGTTGGGCACCAGCAGCAGCGAACCGTGATTGGCCGAAAGAACGATCGCAGAAGGATCGCCCGGCGTGTCGTTGATGTCCTCGGTCACGAGCGCAGCCGACGCGTTGATCGCCAGGTCCGGCCCCGACTGCTGCGGCACGCTGCCGGAAGTCTCGGTCAACACGTGGTCGCGACCGGTGGAAGTCGGCTGCGTGACCGAGCCGTTGCCGGCGATCGAGATCGGGTCGGACGTCGCGAGGACTTCCACGGCACGGACGTTCTGGCTCGGCGTCTGCCCTTGCGCGGGCGAGAAGGCGAAGCTGAGCCGTCCGCCGAACGCGACCGTATGGAAGTTGCCGGCCGGAGCCGGCGCCGCTCCGCTGCCGGTCGCGAAATCGGCTGTCATCTCGGCGTAGACGCCGCCGGTAGCGGTGTCGATGGCAAGCACGGCGTCGCCCGTCGTCGAGATCTGGCTGAAATCCACGTCGGATTTGCGCACCAGTGCCGAGAGCGCATCGATCTCGGCCAGCGTCAGCTGCGCCAGCGTCGAATTGTTGTCGGCGCTTACCGCCTCGATGGCCGCAGCGACGATGGTTTCGCTGCCGGGATCGAGTACGACCGCGTTTCCGGTCACGAACGCGCGCAGGTCCCGGCCGGGAAGATTCGCGCGCACGATGAGCTGCGATCCGGGAGTCGGCGCCGGCGTAAACGAGAAGCTTCCGTCGAGGCCGGTGACGGTGCTGCCGAGCACCGGAGCCTCGGGATTACCGTCTGCATCGAGGGCGACGAGTTCGACCGTCACGCCGTTGGTCGGGACCAGCCCGCGAAATCCTGACCCGCTGCTGCCGGCCGGCGCCGCGGCGGGCTGCTGTCCGCTCATCCCGTACTTCCCGGGCACGAGCAGTTTGCCCGACAGATGCGGAGTGCACGCGGGACAGGCGAGCGTGGCGTTCTGACCGACGGCTACCTTCAGCGTCTTCAGGGCATCGGACGCCGTGATCTTGCCGTCGTTGGTGACGTCGCAGACGCACAGATCGCACGTCTCGCTGCTCACTGCGGTCTTGAGAATGAACAGCGCGTCGCTCGCCTTCGGAGCCGCGCCGGTGCTCGACGGTTGCCCGCAGTCGCCATTGGCGGCCCATGCAGGAGACGGCGGCGTGGCCGTCATCAACGTGGCCGCAATCAAACAGATGGCGACGGCCGCGACACGGCATTGCCAGTCGCGAGCCTCAATCAGCTCGATCATCTCGAGGTCTCCCCTTGCGGTCAGCGTGGTGCCGCCGTCGATGCTTGTCGGCAAGGCCGCTAGCGCTGTCGAAGAATGTCTCCCGAATCGGGCGCGGCTTCCAATGCGCGTCCTCTGCCTTTGGTGTGCGAGAGCGTCTCGCGCCTGCTTCCCAGACTGAAAGCCCGCGCGGATCGAATTCGGCTGGCGAGGCGCCAAGCTGGCGGAGTCGCGGTCAATGCCTCAGCGTCCCGCCGGGCCAGGTCGGGCATGCAGGGCCTGGACAGCGGAGTGTCGGGTGTCGGCAGAGTCCTGGAATCGGCGAACTGGCCCAAGCGTGAGACCATGCTGCCGCGGCGCTGGAATCGGTCCCGCACTATTCCATCGCTTTCATTGACCGATCGCCTCAACAGGAGGTAGCTCCCTTGCGGCGGGCGGACTGAACTCGAGTCACCTGCGCAGGCTGGAGGATGCCGATGGCCGTCGCGATCGACACGCTTGCATACGCCCGGCGGCTCCGGGAGGCTGGATTCAGCGAGAAGCAGGCCGAAGGACAGGCCGAAGCGCTCGCGGCAGCCATGACCGATTCGCTGGCGACAAAGCAGGATCTGAGCGAGATGGACGCACGGCTCGGCGCACGCTTCACCGTGATCGACGCTCGCTTCACTGCGATCGACGCTCGCTTCGACCACCTCGAACGCCACTTCGATGTGCGGCTCGTCGAGCTCGAAAAGCGCATCGAGATCCGCCTGGAAGAGCAGGAAAAGCGCACGGCGATCCGTTTCGCGGAGCAGTCGGCGCGATTCGACGGCACTCTCGATGCGCGCCTGGCCAATCTCGAGCGCCGCATGACGATGCGCCTTGGCGGAATGATGGCCGCGGGGATCGGCGTCGCGTCCGTGCTGGTGCGGGTGCTATAGCGAGGCGGCAGATTCCCGGAGCGGGCGTCGCCTGATCGCACGCCTCAGTAGTCGCCGCACCGAGGCAGATCTTCGCGGCAGAACCGGACGACCTCGAGGCTGCATCGCCCGCGATAAGCCGTGAGCTCCGGTGCATCGGTGATCCGCAATCCGACGGTCAGCTGCTTGGCGACCGCGTCCTGGAGCAACGCGAACATGCGTCCCTTGGGATCGATGCTCTGTTTTGTGGTGATGAAGAGGGGCTCGCACGAGACGTGCGGCGGCAACGTGAAGCCGCCCGCGATCTTGATTTCGAAGTTGCCGGGCAGATGCCCTCCCGTCGCCGTTGCAATGACGGCAAGGCTCTCGATCTTGACGCCGTAGACATCGCCTTCTCCCGCGATCGCAGTGGTGGAGAGAGCGAGGAACGCGACTGCAGCAAGAATCTTCATGATCGGCCTCCGGTGTCCGTGTTGCTCACTGATACGGATGCGCGTGCGTCGTGAACGTCGGCGCAGCCATTCCTGCGTCGTTGAACAGGTTCGCGAAGCTGTAGTCCTTGTGGTAGCCGTAGCGTACGACGAGCGGTGACGGCACCGAGTCGTTCCACACCACCACGTCGCTTCCCTGGATCTCGGCGTTCGCCCAGACGAAGTGGATGTCGTCCGGCGAAATCGAAAAACCCTGAAGCGGTCCGCCGACGGACTGGAGGTTGGATACCGTTCCCGCCCGGAACTTGAGCCGTACGTGGTTGCCGGACTCGATCGACATCGAGCTGTAGGTCGGCCCGGCAAACGTCAGCGGCTCGCCGTAGACGAAGCCGAGAACGGCGGCGGCGATGCGGAACGTGTATCCCTCGCGGTCACGCGGATGCACGCCGCCGACCAGGTCCGCCGACGTGATCACCTGCGTGTTCGGCTCCGACAGCGAGCGGATATACGCATCGCGGAAACTCGCGGAGCGTTCCGGAGAAAAGTTGGGATCGGGCAGGGCAGTGGGCCCGACCTGATCGGCCTGGTAGCCGTCGCCGACCGGCTCCTGCAGGAACAGGAACGGAATCGAATTGTCGTTCCATGCCGCACGCCACGACTCGACGATTGCCGGCAGCACGTGCGAGTACTGCTCGCCGGGATCGATCTCCGTGCGTGCGTCGCTTTCGCCCTGCCACCAGATCATGCCCTTGACCGGGAACCCCGCGACGTTGCGCACGGCGGTCATGTAACTCTGTCCGTAATTGCCGCTGGCGACGATCGCCTGGATCTCCGGATCCGGATTGTTCGTCGCATCCGGCCCGAGCCAGGTGCGCGACAGTGCCGATGCTCCGCGCAGCGCGCACTGCAGGACGCCGACCGTCATGCCCAGCTCTTCGCCCATCACCTTGGCGAAACCGAAGGGAATGTCGCCCGGCCGGTCGGTCCAGCTTCGCTTGAACACCCGCGCGTTGGGAAACTGTGCGAGGTCACCCTGCGTCGGGCGCCGGATCATCAGGTTGGACTGGCCCGCCATCAGCCAGACGTCGCCGACCATCACGTCGGTGAAGTCCAGCGTGTTGTCGTCGCCCTGGATCACCAGGTCGTAGGGTCCGCCGGGAGGCATCGGATCGAGAGTGACGCGCCAGCGGCCCGCGTTGTCGGCCACTGTCGGCTTGGTCTGCGATGCGATCGTCACGGTCACGTGCTCGGCCGCGTTCGAGGTGCCCCACACCGGAACACTCGCCCCGTGCTGCATCACCATGTGATCGTAGTAGAGGCGGCTCGGGATGCCGTCGGCGTTCGGTATGTCGGTCGACACAGTCGCCAGCGCCGCAGCTGGCGCAAACAACAGCACGACCGCAATCGCGGCCCCGGCAAGGCGTCGGAGGTCGGACGTCAAGAAGCTACCCCGCGATATCGATCTCGAAGAAGGTGCCGTCCCTGACGGAACAGGCGCCGGCTCCTCTCTCCGGTGCACCCCCAATCAGACCGCGGAGCGTCGGCCAAGTCGAGAGCGAATTTTCGGGCCCCGGCTCGCGGTCCCGGCCAGTATTACTGGCTCAGGTCGTTCGAGTCGGAGATCGAGTAATGGCAGTCGGTCGGCGTATTCGGGTCGGCTGCCTTCTGGCCGGGAGCCGGCTTCGGCGCGCTGCCTTTGGTGGCGCTGATCACGATCTTTCCGCCGCCGGGCACTGTCACTTCGGCATGCTGCGGAGTGCCGAAATCCTTGTCGAAGGTGCGGGACTGACCGCCCGGCTCGACGGAAAACGTGCAGATCGCGTTACCGGCCGGCGAAACCTCGATCGCCATCTTCCTGGCGGCCGTTCCGTCGTTCGTGAAGGCCGTCTTCAGCTGCGGAAACCCGTCTCCGGCCGTCAGGTCGCCGGCCACGGCCGGCGCTGCTGCCGCGATGATACAGGCCGCTGCCAGCGACGCCGTCTTTCTCGAAAATCCCATCGAGAGACCCCCCTTTCCCATTCTGGAACGATACTTTGGCGCGTTGTCGGACCAGATGCCAGCCCCTTGGCGGCCGTCGCGGGAGCGGAACATTGCCGTCCGGATTAGCCGCCCTGTCCGATTCCAGAAGCCGCGTGACGAAACCGCGCCGCGGTGTGCGCTGCCGCCGTTTCCGTACGTGGCGCGCGGGACTACATTGGAATCGGGTCGCTCGCAGGGATGGCCGGGAATCCATCGCGCGCGACCGGTCCGGAGGTTCGTCATGCGTGCGATTGCCAGTGTTGCCGCGGCCCTGCTCGTGGTGCTGACGGCCGTCCCTTCGAGGGCAGCCGATCAGCCCACGCCCGATGACCGCTTCCCCGTTCCTGTTTCTCCTTCGGAGTCGGTTCGCCAGAAAACCGAAATGCGCAGCAACCTGGTCGCGCTGCGTTCGACGCTTTCGAAGCTCGCCGACAAGGACTTCAAGGGAGTCGAAGCTTCGCTGCGAGGCCTGGTGCACACCGGCGACCTCGCGCACCGGCCGGGCGTGAAGACCGAAGTGTTCCGCAAACTCGAGAAGCAGTTCGAGGACCAGGTGGACAAGACCGTCGAGGCTGCGCGAAGCGGCCAGACCGAGGTCGTGCTGCGCGCTCTCAGCGAGACGATGGCGTACTGCCAGTCGTGCCACATGGCATTTCGCCAGGCTGTCGACACGTCGGGCACAGCCGAGCCGAAGCATTAGCCACGCGCTCGCGGCTCTTCACTCGGTAAACGTCGCCCCGCTGCACGCGAAGCCGAGCCCGACCGACACCTAGGGTGCCGGCGGCAGGCACGCCAGCACGACCGGCTGGCCGACGGCGAACTTGAGCGTCAGCAGCGCGTCGCTCGCGACGACACTTCCGCTATGGTCGACGTCGCAGATGCAAAGGTTGCACTTTCGCGACCCGACCGCGGTTTTGAGTACCGACAGCGCGTCGCCGGCCGTCGTCGTGCCGCCGGTGCTCGAAGGCTGGCCGCACACTTTGCAGCCCCCGTCGTAGTCGACGCATTTCTCGGCACCGGTGGCCGCGCACGGCACGAGCGCGGCAAAATGCACGGCGACCTGCTCCTGGGTGAGCGCCTTGTCGTACAGGGCCAGCTCGTCGATGCTGCCGGTGAAAAAACGCGCGAAATCGCGCGCGCGGTTGATACGAAACTCGGTGTTGAAGACGTTCGGTGTTGCGGTGTCTGCGGGAAGATCGGGATCGTTCTCGAGTGCCACGCTGACGCCGTCGACGTACAGCGTCGTGCCGACGTTGGCGGCACCGCCGCCCTGGCGCACCCAGACGACGTGATGCCACTGCCCGCGCGGCACGTCGTTCACGGTGCGAAGGCCGCCGTTGTAGAACCCCGCGTACAGGCGCTCCGGATTGCCGTTCTGGAAGCTGAACCAGGCCGACTTCATCGTGCCGTCGACGTCCGCTCCGCCCCAGTGCAGGAACGGTGCCCACAGCGACGCAGTCCCGTCGGGCAACACGTAGAACAGCGCTTCGGCGCTGAACGTCGGATTTCCACCGAGGCCGTCGGGGGCGACCGAATGGGTCTGGAGGTAATCGTCTTCGCTGTCGAAGCGCACGCCCTTGTCGCCGGATTCGGTGCCGGCTCCGCGGATCGGTGAGCCGAGATAGTCGGCGTCGAAGTCGATGCCGAGGCTTCCCTTGTTGGCGGCAACGGAGGTGGCGCCGTTGCCGGTCTCCGCCAGTTGGAAATACAGCACCGGCTCGTCGGCGAGCACGGCCTGGTGGAACGCATCCGACGCGGCAAAGGCCGCGTGGCAGGAACCCATCAGCGTGGCCCCGGCGACGAGGGCGACAGTCGAAGACGAGCGCAATCTCATCAGGCAACCTCCACGAGCGGGCCTCCCGCCCGACCCGCATTGCAGGACGCAGGACTCGCATTGCGCAGTGCAATGCAGGCGTCCAACGCGTCGATCAGGCGCCGAATATATATGAAAACACTACGGGAAGTTGACCGCGAAACCCTTGCTTCCGGGCCGCGCATGACGATTTCTGGACCATGGTTGGACGCAGGAGGCCCGGATGAGCGCCAGCACCAGACTGTTCACGTCGACCGCGACCGGCAAGCCGGTCGCCCTTCCTCCCGTGATCGGCTTCCTCGTGGCCGCCGCGCTCGTTGCCGGCGGCGGCGTCGTTGCCGCACTGCTCGACAAGGGACTCGGTCTTCGCGATCCCTCGCTGATCTTTCTCACGAGCGTGGTCGTGACGGCGATGATTGCCGGACTGCGGCCGTCGCTGGCGGCCGCGGTCCTGAGCGCGCTCGTCTACGACTATTTCTTCACCGTGCCGTACTACACGCTGCGGATCAATGATCCGCAGGACATCCTCGCAATTGTCGTCTTTCTGGCCGTCGCGGTGATCACGAGCAACCTGATGTCGACGGTCAAGGAACAGGCAGTCGCCGCAGAAGAGCGCGAGTCACGCACGGCAGCGCTCTATGAATTTTCGCGCGAGCTCGTTGCGGTCGACAATCTCGACGACCTGATGACGATCATTGTTCGCAGCATCGCGACTCGGTTCGGTGCGGACGCCATCCTGCTGCTGCCCGACAATGGGACTCTCAAGCCGCGCGCGGCACATCCGGCTGGAGCAACGGTTCCCGCTACGGAGCGCGACGCGATCGGCTTTGCATGGGCCGAGGGACGGTCGGCACCGATGGCGGTACTGACGGCGACCGGTGGTCGCTGGATCCACGTCTCGCTGGGGACGATCCGCGGCGAAGTCGGCGTGCTGTCGCTCGACATGCGCGGCCCGGTCAGCCTGACGATCGAGGACGGAAAGCTGCTCGACGCGTTCACGCAGCAGGCCGGCGTCTCGCTCGAACGCTGCCTGGTCGATGCGATCAGGACTACGCGCCCGGCCGGCGACGCGAACAACCATTCGACGTATTCGCGCGACGCACGCGTGCGGGCGATGGCAGACCGCATCGAGCGTATGCAGCAGGAGATCGTGCACCTTCGGCTCGACGCCAGCGAGCTTCTGAAATCCGGCGAGTCGCGGGTAGAAACGAGCTGAGCGCCGCGGTCTCGCGGCCGGGATCTGACGTGGCGCCGGGACCGGTTCGCCGCCGGCGGCCTACCTGTCGCGGCCTTCGGTCGTCGTGGGCGCCGCCGGCGATGCGGAATCTGCAGTCGGATTGCCGCGGCCGTACTGGATGACGATGCTGCCGATCAGGATCACGACCAGCCCGATCCAGGTCGATCTCGGCACCGCTTCGCCGAAGAAAAAGCGTCCGAACAGCACGCTGGCCAGCGTGAACAGCCCGACGTAAGCGCCGATCATCCGCGAGAAGTCGAACGGAACCTGATTGACCATGATCCCGTAGGACCCGAGCACGACGAAGCCGGCGATCACTGCGACCGCGCCGCTGCCGCGAAGACCGGCGCGGATCAGGGCATCACCACCAACCTCGAGCACGGCGGCGCAGACGAGGACCAGCGTCTCGATCAATCGCTTGGTGAGGATGCTGGTATCCATCGTCTGCGCCTCCGGCCCCATCCGCCCGGCAGAAGGGGAGCGGGACTTTCCTGAACCGGCCTTCGAAGCGCTCAGCGCGCGGCTCGATCCAGGGCGAGATTGAGCCTCAGTACATTGACGCCCGGATCGCCCAGTACGCCGAGGTCCGGTCCCTGCGTGTACTCATCGATCATACGGGTCACGGTGTCGATGTCGAGGCTCCTGGCCTTGGCGTAGCCGATGGTGACGAGGAAGAAGCCCAGGATCACAAGAATGTAGGTCACGTCGATCATGTCGGTTCTCCGGGATGACGGTCGATTGTCGGTTCTGCAGTCGACCGCAGTGTCGTCATCGACGCATATAAAGACGAGACGGAGTCACCGAAGTCCGCGTAGTATTTGCGTATGCATTTTTATCGCGCGCTCACGCAGCGGGCAGCGCCGCTCTTTCGGGCACTCCGGCAAAGGCAAGTTCGCGCGAGGCGCTCGATCGAAGGCGAGGGACGGCGGTGGACTAGCGCGCCGCGTATCTCGCCAGGCGCGTGCGCCCGGCCGCGACCAGGTCCCACAGGAGCGGCGTCGCAGTACCACGATGATCGTCAGCCGCACGTATAAATTCGAGAGAGGCATACGAGCAGTTTCGTAGGAATGGCGGAAGCGGAGCGGGTCGAAACGACGCGTAATCGGCGCATAAGGGGATTCGATTTCTCGTATCACCACCGACGATGTTTCACGGCAACGTGAGTGCCGACCGTCCCACTCGACGGATGACGCTGAAGGTCGCCGCTGGCCAGCGCGAGCGCATGCGCTCGGACCGAGGCGCGCTCAACGCAGCCCTTATACGAAAATCCAATGCTGACCGCGCAAGTGCTCGCCTTTGGCATTCCGCTAGCATGATCCTGAACGGAGCAAGCACGCTGCACAGCAGAGCATCACGGACGCAGACCCCGGTTTTCGCAGGGTGAAGCGGGCACCAGTCTGCGCGGGCCGCGTGCCGGAAGAGACGGGCTTTCGCACGTGTGAGACTTGTCTCTCAATGTCGCGCCCCAGCTTCCGCACAGGTTCGTGCTGGTCCCCTATGAAATTACTATGCGCGAATCCCTGGACTTGGAGAGTATCCGTGACGACTCTTCGACCAGCTAGTTGGGCAGTCGAGATGCCAACAGGGAGTGAGTTGCGATGATGCTTGCAGGGATGATCGTGCTCGGCGTTGCGATCCTGCTCGGGATGGTCGCTTTCGTCGATTTCTGTGACTGGGTCTGAATCATGAACGCACTGTTGCTGATTCTCAGCATCGCGGTCGGCGTCTATCTTTTCTACGCGATGATCCGACCCGAGAAATTCTGAGGCACTTCCGATGCAAACCGAGATTCTCGCCGTTATCCTGACGGTAGTCCTCCTGGTCGGCACGAGCGTTCCGCTCGGACGCTACATGGCGGCGGTGTTCAGCGGGGAAAAGACGGTGCTCGACCCGGTATTCGTACCGATCGAGCGGCTCGTGCTGCGTCTGGCCGCCGTCGACCCCGACGAAGCGCAGGACTGGAAGCAGTACTCGAAGTCCCTGGTCGTCTCGAACATCTTCATGTGGCTCGCCTGCTTCGCGATCGTGACGCTGCAGGGCCTCTTGTGGCTGAACCCGGACGGCATCACCACGATGGAGCCGACGCTCGCTTTCAACACGGTCTCGAGCTTCGTGACCAATACCAACCTGCAGCACTACAGCGGCGAAACCGGTCTCTCGTACTTCTCGCAGATGTTCGAGGCGACGTTCCTGCAGTTCGTCACGGCAGCAACCGGCCTTGGTGCGCTCGCAGCGATCGTCCGCGCGCTCGGTGCGAACCGGATGACGTCCATCGGCAATTTCTACGTCGACATGACACGGGCCGCGGTGCGCATCTTCCTGCCGCTGGCTCTCGTCGTGGCGGTACTGGTCGCCTGGCAGGGGACACCGCAGACCTTCGAAGGGGCGGCCAAGGCGACGACAGTCGAGGGTGCCGAGCAGTCGATCGCTCGCGGCCCGGTCGCGGCGATGGTCGCGATCAAGCAGCTCGGCACGAACGGCGGCGGCTTTTTCGGGCCCAACTCCGCGCATCCGTACGAGAATCCCACTCCGGCCACGAATCTCGTCGAGACCTGGTCGATCCTGCTGATCCCGATGGCCGCCGTCTGGATGCTCGGCGAGATGGTCCGCCGCCGTCGCCTGGCCGTCGTCATCTTCCTCACCATGTTCGCGATGTACGCGCCGATGGTCGCATTCGGCGTGAAGCAGGAGCTCGGCGGCAACCCCGAGATCAGCGCGATGGGTGTAGACCAGTCCACCGGCTCGATGGAAGGCAAGGAGCTGCGCTTCGGCGCAGGTCTCTCGGGCCTGTGGGCCGTCAGCACGACGGTGACTTCCAACGGCTCGGTCAACAGCATGCACGACTCGATGACGCCGCTCGGCGGGCTGATGCCGATGGTCGGCATGTGGCTCAACAACATCTACGGCGGCGTCGGAGTCGGGTTCATCAACATGCTGATCTTCATCATCGTCACCGTGTTCATCTGCGGGATGATGATCGGACGAACGCCGGAGTTCCTCGGCAAGAAGGTCGAGGGCAAGGAGATGAAGCTCGCGAGCATCGCACTTCTCCTGCATCCGCTGCTGATCCTGGCCGGTACCTCGATCGCCTGCTACGTCTGGGCGACGACGACCGATCCGAACACGGCTCTGGGGTGGCTCAAGAATCCGGGATCGCACGGATTTTCGGAGATGCTCTACGAGTTCAGCTCGGCGGCGGCCAACAACGGCTCGGGCTTCGAGGGCCTCGGCGACAACACGCCGTTCTGGAACATTTCGTGCGGCATCGTGATGCTTCTCGGACGCTACATTCCGATCATCGCACCGCTCGCGCTGGCTGCTTCGCTCGGCGCCAAGCCGGCAACACCCGAGGGGGCGGGATCGCTTGGTGCCGACACCGCGACCTTCGGCATCGCGCTGTGGTCGGTCGTGCTCGTGCTCGGGCTGCTGATGTTCATGCCGGTCGCGGTGCTCGGGCCGATCGCCGAGTACCTGACCCTGCACTGAGGAATGCCATGGGAACCGAGATCAAACGCGGAGTCCTTTACACGCTGGTAACGATGGTCTTGTTCGGCGGTATCTACCACGTCGTGGTCTGGGGAATCGCGACCACGCTGTTTCCGCACCAGGCCGAAGGCAGCCTGATCCGCGACGCAAAAGGCACGGTCATCGGCTCGTCGCTGATCGCGCAGAAGTTCACGCGGCCCGAGTACTTCCAGCCGCGTCCGTCCGCGGTGGACTATAACGCGGCCTCGACGGGGGCGAGCAACTACGGCCCGACCAATCCCGACCACCTGGCGGCGGTCAGGCAGCGCATCGACGCGATCGTAGCGCAGGAAGGCGTGACGCCGGCGCAGATTCCGTCCGAGATGGTGACGACGAGCGGCGGCGGGCTCGACCCGGAAATTCCGCCGACCGCGGCGGCGATCCAGGTTGCACGCATCGCACGAGCCCGCCACGTGTCCGCGGACGAGGTCGGGAGCCTCGTCCAGGCGCACACCGCCGGCCCGTTGCTCGGGATCTTCGGACGCGAGCGTGTCAACGTGCTCGAACTCAACCTCGACCTCGACCGGCAGCTCGGCAAGGCCTCGCAGTAGCGGGCAGGGGGAGCTTCGATGGCAAAGACACATGCAATCTCGCTCTGGGAGCCGAACATCCTGCGTCGGGCGATCATGGACTCCTTCGTCAAGCTGGATCCGCGCGTCCAGGTGCGAAACCCGGTCATGTTCATCGTCGAGATCGGCAGCGCGATCACCACGCTCGTCTACGCGGGGGAAATCGTCGGTACCGGTGGCCACCAATTGTTTACCGGGCAGGTCGCCGCGTGGCTGTGGTTCACGGTGCTGTTCGCGAACTTCGCCGAGGCAATGGCCGAAGGCCGAGGCAAGGCCCAGGCCGAGACATTGCGCAAGACCAAGACCGAGACGATCGCAAGGCGCGTGATTTCCGGGGACGAGTTCGAGGAGATCGCCGCTGCCAGCCTGCGTAAGGGCGACGAGGTCCTCGTCTATACCGGCGACGTGATTCCGGCCGACGGCGAGATCATCGAAGGCATCGCGTCGGTCGACGAATCCGCGATCACCGGCGAGTCGGCGCCCGTGATCCGCGAATCGGGCGGCGACCGGTCGGCTGTGACCGGTGGCACACGCGTGATCTCCGACTGGATCCGCATGCGGGTGACCGCCCAGCCCGGGCACGGCTTCCTCGACCGCATGATCGCACTGGTCGAAGGGGCGGTGCGACAGAAGACGCCGAACGAGATGGCGCTGACGATCCTGTTGGCGGTCTTCACGCTGGTCTTCCTGCTCGTCGTCGTGTCGCTGCAGCCGTTCTCGATGTATTTCGGCACGGCGATCTCGATACCGGTGCTCATCTCGCTCCTGGTGTGCCTGATCCCGACGACGATCGGAGCGCTGATCTCGGCGATCGGCATTGCCGGCATGGATCGCCTGGTGCAGCACAATGTGCTGGCGATGAGCGGTCGCGCGGTCGAGGCGGCCGGCGATGTCGACACGCTGCTGCTCGACAAAACCGGCACGATCACGCTCGGCAATCGCATGGCCACCGAGTTCGTGCCGCTTCCGGGTGTTACCGAACAGGCTCTTGTCGATGCAGCGCAGCTGGCATCGCTCAGCGACGAAACCCCGGAAGGCCGCTCCATCGTCGTGCTGGCCAAGGAGAGCTACGGACTTCGGGGACGCGACGTCTCCGAACTCGGCGGGCACTTCATCCCGTTCACCGCGCAGACCCGGATGAGCGGCGTCGACCTGGAAGGAAGCGAGATCCGCAAGGGAGCCGTCGACGCGGTCGTGGCCCACGTCGCGGCGAAGAACGGAAGGGCCTTTCAGGCGCCGCCGGAGTTGGCGCAGATCGCCGATCGCATCGGCCAGTCCGGGGGCACGCCGCTGGCGGTCGCCAGGAACGAGAAGCTCCTCGGCGTCATTCACCTGAAGGACATCGTCAAAGGCGGCATCCGGGAGCGGTTCGTCGAACTGCGCAACATGGGCATCCGCACCGTGATGATCACCGGCGACAACCCGGTTACGGCGGCAGCGATCGCTGCCGAGGCAGGTGTGGACGATTTCCTCGCGCAGGCCACGCCGGAGAACAAGCTGAAGCTGATTCGCAAGGAACAGGCCAGCGGCAAGCTGGTCGCGATGTGCGGCGACGGCACCAACGACGCTCCGGCACTGGCCCAGGCCGATGTTGGAGTCGCGATGAACACCGGGACCTCGGCTGCCAAGGAAGCCGGCAACATGGTCGACCTCGACTCGAACCCGACCAAGTTGATCGAGATCGTCGAGATCGGCAAGCAGCTGCTGATCACGCGCGGGGCGCTGACGACGTTCAGCATCGCCAACGATGTCGCGAAATACTTCGCGATCATCCCGGCGATGTTCGTGATCGCGTTCCCACAGCTTTCGGTGCTGAATATCATGCACCTGGCGACGCCCGAGTCGGCCATCCTTTCGGCGGTGATCTTCAACGCCGTCATCATCATAGCGCTGATCCCGCTGGCGCTTCGCGGCGTGCGCTATCGTCCGCTCGGCGCGGCCGCGATCCTGAGGCGCAACATGCTGATCTACGGGTTCGGCGGCATCGTGATCCCATTCATCGGCATCAAGGCCATCGACTTGCTGATCACTGCGATGGGGCTGGCATGAACCTCGATGCATCGGGAAACGCCCGCCTTGCGTTTTTTCCGCGAAATCCGCGAAAAGGCCGACGGGCCATGACGACGCCGGCGGCTACGATCCTGGCGATGCATCGGCGACAGGTGCCGCTGGCGGTGAGACTCAACGATCACCGCGAACTTGCATGATCGCCGGGACCAGAGTTCTCTCTCTTCGATGGCCGCAGCGCTGGATGCCGCGAGCGCATAGCACCGCCGTTCTCCGGGCGGCGATCGGGGCGGTGGCGGCCCCAGACGCCCCCGCGGGTACCGAACGGCAGAGGAGGACCATGCAGTTTTCGCGATTGATCGCGCCGGTGGACGTATTGGTTGGGCTCAAGGTTGCGGACAAGCCGCAGCTCATCAGGGAGGTCGCCAGGCGCCTGGCCGACCGGTCGGGCCTTCCTGTCGCCGTCGTCGACAGTCTGCTCAACGCGCGCGAGGAGCTCGGCTCGACCGGAGTCGGCCGTGGCGTCGCACTGCCGCATGCGCGGGTCCCGGGCGCCAAGCAACCGTGCGCAATCTTCGCGAGACTGGCCAAGCCGGTCGATTTCTTGGCCGTCGACGGGCGACCGGTCGATCTCGTGTGCGCGATCATCGCGCCGGATCAGCCGCGCACGGAGGCGCTGTCCGCGCTGGCCGCGGTCTCGCGCGTGCTGCGCGATCCCGTCGTCGTCGACGCGATCCGCAAGGCCACGACCCAGGAATCGATTTACGATCAATTGATGGTTGCCGACGCAGCAGTGCCGACTTCCTGACAGGAGCAGCGCGATGGCGACGTCACGCCCTGCGCCACGCACGGACGTGCGTCCTTCGCCGGACGCCCTCCTGGCGCGTGCCACGCGGGAGGAGCGGGGGCGCCTCAAGATTTTTCTCGGCGCCGCGCCCGGCGTCGGCAAGACCTACCAGATGCTGACGATGGCGCAGGCCCGTCGCCGCGACGGCGTCGACGTCGTGATCGGCGTCGTCGAGACGCACGGCCGCAAGGAGACACTGGCGCTGCTCGGGGATCTCGAGCTGCTTCCGAGGCGCCGCCTCGAGTATCGCGGCCATTCCTTCGACGAGATGGACATCGACGCCATCCTCGCGCGGCGTCCGCAGCTGGTGCTGATCGACGAGCTGGCGCACACGAACGCCACGGGCAGTCGTCATCCCAAGCGATACCTGGATGTCGAAGAGATTCTCGCCGCGGGGATCGACGTCTACTCCACGTTGAACATCCAGCACGTCGAAAGCCTGAGCGACATCGTCGCGCAGATCACCGGCGTGCGCGTGCGCGAGACTGTTCCGGATCGCGTCCTCAACGACGCCGATGACATCGAAGTCGTCGATCTCGCTCCCGAAGACCTGCTGCAGCGCCTTCGCGAGGGCAAGGTCTACGTGCCGGAAATGGCCTCGCGCGCGCTCGAGGGCTACTTCGCGCCCGGCAATCTTACGGCGCTGCGCGAGCTCGCGCTTCGGCGTACCGCCCAGCGAGTAGACCAGCAACTGCTCAGCCACATGCGCGAGCATGCGATCGCCGGACCGTGGGCGGCGGGGGAACGGGTGCTCGTGTGTCTGAGCGAGCACCCGGGAGGCGCGGCGCTCGTGCGCTACGGGAAGCGGCTGGCGGACCAGCTGCATGCGTCGTGGGCGGCGATCCACGTGGAGACGGCGGCGAGCACCCGGGTCTCCGAGGCCGAGCGCGACCGCATTGCCGAGTCGATGCGACTGGCCGAGCGCCTCGGCGCCGATCCGATCACGGTCTCGGGGTTCGATCCCACCAGCGAGATCCTGGCGTGGGCGCGCGCCAATAACGTCACGCAGCTCGTCATCGGCAATTCGCAGCGCTCCCGCTGGGCCGAGCTCGTGCGCGGGTCGGTCGTCCGTGCCCTGCTGAGATCGGCGGGCGACATCAGCGTCCACGTGATGGGCGTCGGCCGGGACGAGGATGCAGACGGGCACGGTTCGCGGATCAAGACGGTCCCGCGGGCGGTGCCCTTCCCCGTCAGGCACTACGTTGCGGCGGCGATGGCCGTCGCCGCCGCGCTGGTCGCGGCGCTCGTCCTGCAGCCGTGGGTCGGTTTCGCCAACGTCGACCTGATCTTCCTGACCGCCGTCATCGCGGTGGCGGCGCGCTTCGGCCTGTGGCCTTCGATCGCCGCCAGCATCACCAGCTCGCTGGCCTACAACTTTTTCTTCATCCCGCCGATCTATACGTTCACGATTTCCGATCCGATGAATCTGGCCGCGCTGTTCCTGTTCACGGTGGTCGCCGTCGTGATCAGCAACCTCGCGGCACGCGTCCATGCGCAAGCCGGAATGGCCCACGCCCGCACGGCCACGACGCAGGCGCTCTATGCGTTCAGCCGAAAGCTGGCCGCGGTCGTCGAGATCGAGGATCTCCTTTGGGCGGCCGCGTACCAGATGGCGTCGATGTTGAAGCTCGACGTCGTGCTCCTGATGCCCGAGGAAGACGTGCTGACGGTCAAGGCGGGCTATCCGCCCGAGGACCGCATCGACGAGGCGGATCTGGCCGCCGCCAAGTGGGCGTGGGACAAGAACCGGGCGGCCGGGCGAGGCTCCGACAACCTGCCGGGAGCCAAGCGCCTCTTCCTTCCGCTGCACACGGCCCGGGGTCCCGTGGGTGTGGTCGGGCTTGCCAGCGACCGGGAGGGCCCCTTGCTGACCCCCGACGAACGGCGCCTGCTCGATGCGCTGCTCGACCAGACCGCGGTCGCGATCGAGCACATGAAACTGACCGAAGACATCGACCAGGCGCGCGTGACGGCGCAGACCGAGCGGCTGCGCGCAGCGCTGCTGACCTCGCTCTCGCACGACCTGAAGACACCGCTCGCGTCGATCATCGGTGCGGCCAGCTCGCTGCAGCAGTATGCGGATCTCTACGACGCCGAGACGCGTCGCGACCTGGTCGCGATGATCCACGACGAAGCAGACCGGCTGAACCGTTTCGTGCACAATCTGCTGGACATGACGCGCCTGGAATCGGGGCACATTGAGCTGCTGACGGAGTCGGTGGACCTCGGGGAAGTCGTCGGGGCCGCTCTTCAGCGCACGGCCCGGGTGCTGGAGCACCACAAGATCGAAGTGGACCTCGTTTCGGACATCCCGATGCTTCGCCTTGACGTGGTGCTGATCGAGCAGGTGCTGTTCAACCTGCTCGACAACGCGGCAAAGTACGCCCCGACGGGATCGGTCGTCAGCATCCGCGGGCGACGCAATCCCGATGGCGTGTCACTGGAGGTCGCCGACGAAGGACCGGGAATTCCGCAGGAGGAGCTGGAGTCGGTATTCGAGAAATTCTATCGGGTAAAGGGCGGCGACCGCAGACGCGTCGGAACCGGCCTCGGCCTGGCGGTCTGTCGCGGATTCGTGGAGGCTCTCGGCGGTACCATTGACGCCGGCAATCGCAGCGATCGTTCGGGTGCCGTATTCACCATCCGGTTCCCCGCCAGCATCGAGGTCGAGTTGCCTCGCGAGCCGGCGGCGGCGGCGAGCGCATGAGTTCTCCCGGCACTCCCGTCCTGGTCGTCGATGACGAGCCCGCCATCCTTCGGCTGCTTCGAACCAGCCTTTCGGCCCAGGGGTTCCAGGTGCTCGAAGCGGAGAACGGCGCAGGCGCGCTCGAAATGCTCCGCTCGGCCAAGCCCGACGTCCTGCTGCTCGACCTCGGTCTTCCCGACGTCGAC